>CAJCBY010000205.1 GCA_903960725.1 uncultured Cytophagaceae bacterium
GGTTTAGGCGCTCTTTGGAACCCAAGCTTTACTGCTGAAGGTGGAGAAGCTATAGCCGGTGCAAATAAAGGTAAGGTGACGATTGTTCCCACAGCTTCGTCTGTAACACTTAATGTGAACAATGGAGGTACTTTATTAGGTAAAGAGACCTTCAGAGTGCGTCGTGTCCCAAGACCGGAGATTAGAATTGTGGGAAGCAGTGGTTCTGAATTGAATGATAAGAGTGGTGAAAATGCAGCTAGTTTACGGTTTGTTAATGCTAAAGCAATCGCCGATGAATCTTTTGCTACCACTAATCCAGAAGATGCAAACTACCGCGTCTCTGAAATAGAAGTAGCACTTGCGCGTGGAACGAAACGCGTGGCGTCTGTTACCTTACCGGGTGGCGGATCTATTTCTTCTTTAGCTGGTCAAGCACAAGCTGGGGATCGTTACCGGATTGAAGTGAAAGGAGTACAACGTAAGAATTTCAAAGGAACTATTGAGACAATACCTTTCTCATTTGTTAAAGTTATTCCACTGAATTAATCGTATTGATATGAGATTAAAGCATGTTTTGTTAGTTGGATTTTGTTTTATGTGTTTTAGCAGTTTAGCGCAGGAAACGCCTGTTAATCCTAATCCTAATTCAGCACATCCTATATATGAGGCTGACATACAATACCGTGCGCAAATTTGGCGTAGAATGGATTTGAATGAAAAAATCAATCAGCCATTTTTTGCTGAGAACAATCAGATTTCTAAATTTTTAATTGATGGAGTAAAGTCAGGTAATTTGACTGCATATGTTGATGATTCTTTAAAAACGAAGTTAACTGTAGAGCAATTTGTCGATCGTTTAAAAATCAAAGGAAAGTTAGAAAATGGGGGTTTGTCAGCAGAAGAAATAGCGGCTGGTTTTGGTGTGGACGGCATGCCAGCTACTTCAGATCCTGTTAATGGTGGTGAAGACGATGGCTGGGGAACGAAGAAAAAGGATGCATCGAAGGCAGAAAAACCAGTAGTTGATGATTTTGACAAAGGACCTATAGTGGCGGGTGTGGATTATTACATTCCCAAACAGTTGTCCATTATTGAAATTAAAGAGGATGCAATTATCGATCGAAAACGATCTAGATTGTATTTTGATATTCAGGCATTGACCTTAAAGATTCCAGCGTCATCTTCAGATGCGGGTTTGGAGGAAGTGGTAGCTTCGTTTAGATTCAAAGATGTATACAAGTACTTTAAGGATAATCCGAACTGTATTTGGTTTAATTCTACCAATGAAATGCAACATCGTAACATGGCAGATGCTTTTGATTTACGTTTCTTTAGTGCACGTATTATCAAAAAAGGAAATGCGGCGAACAAAGATATTTTCGACCAATTTGGAGATGGTAAAGATGCCCTAAAGAAATCGCAAAAACTCGAGCAACAGCTACAAGATAAAGAAGCTGAGATGTGGGAGAATTAATCCTAAAATCTTATTTTAATACAATTTAAACCACCTTTTGGTGGTTTTTTTTGTGTATTAGCTGTAACTTGCAGAGTCAAAAGAATCTAATCCATATTATGTCGTATCAACGCAAGACAAAAATTGTAGCCACAGTAGGTCCCACATCAGAATCAAGAGAATCATTAATTCAATTAGCTAAAGCAGGCGTAAATGTTTTTCGTCTTAATTTTTCTCATGGAACACATGAAGATCATTTAGCGCGTTTACAAACGATTCGTTCTATCTCTGACGAGTTAGGTTTGAATTTAACGGTTCTTCAAGATTTACAGGGTCCTAAAATTCGTACGCAGTTAGTCGAGAATAATGGGGTGCCTTTAGAGGCGGGCAAGCAATTAATCTTTGCCATGGATGAAAATCTATTAGGCACATCTGAGAAAGTAGGTACTACCTATACATCGATGTATTTAGACGTAAATCCAGGGGAACGCATTCTAATGGATGATGGTAACCTAGAGGTGAAAGTGCTTTCAGTAGATAAAGTGAAAAAGGAAGTTGTGACGGAAGTGATTTACGGGGGTATTTTGAAATCGAAAAAAGGTATTAACCTGCCAGGTACTAAGGTGTCTTTACCTTGCTTGACTCCTAAGGATGAAGCTGATTTATACTTTGGTCTTGATCATGGTGTGGATTGGGTTGCTCTTTCGTTTGTGCGTAAGGCAAGTGATATTTGGGATATAAAAGAAAAAATAAAGGCTTATGGCAAGAATACCCGCGTTATTGCGAAAATTGAAAAGCCAGAAGCCATTGATAATTTAGACGAGATTATTGCAGCTACGGATGCGATCATGGTGGCTCGTGGTGATCTAGGTGTGGAAATGGATGGTGCAGTTGTACCTTACTTACAAAAAGTAATGGTAGAGAAATGTACGGCAGCGGGTAAGCCAGTTATTGTGGCTACGCAAATGTTAGAATCCATGATTACTAATCCAGTACCTACACGTGCAGAAACGTCAGATGTTGCGAATGCTGTTTTGCAGGGAGCTTCAGCTACGATGTTAAGTGGAGAGTCTGCTTCGGGTGCTTATCCAGTGAAAGCGGTGGAGACAATGGCTCACATTCACGAGGTAGTGGAGCAACAACAAAATGAGATTGAAATTATACAAGGAAACGAGGCGGCGATATACTTTAAGAATCACTCGTTAAGCGCATCGACGTCAGAAAATGTGCCTTTTCAGGATCGTTTGATTGCAGGAGCTTGTCGTTTAGCACGGGATTCGAAAGCGAAAGCCATCTTATGTATTACTAATTCAGGTTATACCGCCTTCCGTTTGTCCGCTCACCGTCCTAAGGCAGATTTATACGTCTTTACTTCTAATAAAGAATTGATGTCTACGATGGGATTATTGTGGGGAGCACGTGTGTTCTTCTATGATCCAGGTGCAGGTGATACAGAAAAAACGGTAGCCGCTATGGTGGATAAATTAAAGCAAGATAATTTGTTGTCTAAAGGAGATATTTTCGTGACGACTTTATCTGTTCCTGCTAATAAAGATAAGAAGACAAACACCGTTCAATTAGGTATAGTAGACTAAATCGTTGATTTAGGGAGCTCGCTTAGATTATGAAAACCAAAAACTCTTTGCTTTCATCTTTTTTTAAAGGGCTTTATACTTTCTGGGCAGGATTAGTATTCGTGTCGGTTTTTCTCCTGCTATATCCAGTTATTTTTGTCTTTTTGCAAAGACGTTCTTGGAAGAGAGTTGCTCATCGGCTTGTCGGGCTTTGGGGGCAACTCTTTTTTCTTTTTGCCGGTATTCGCATTAAAGTTACGCATCATTTCAAGCCAGATCCTAAGCAAAATTATGTCTTCTGTGCGAATCATTTCTCCTACGTAGATATTGCGGTGGTGGTGGTGATTATTCGCCATTATTTTGCCTTTGTGGGGAAGAATGCGATGAAGAAAATCCCGCTTTTTGGCTACTTATATGCCCGTTTAAATATTTTGGTAGATCGAAGTGATAAGAATAGCCGGGCGAGCTCTTTAAATCGTTCTATTCGGGCGCTGCAGTCAGGACGGAGTATCGTTATTTTTCCGGAAGGGGGGATTATCTCCAAGAATTTTCCTCATATGGCGAATCCATTGAAAGATGGAGCCTTTATTATGGCAATTCAACAACAGGTGCCTATTGTCCCCATCAGTTTTCACAATAACCACCAGGTAATGGATGATGACACTCTACTGATGCGCCCAGGCACCTTGCATGTGGAGATTCATCCACCTTTTGCAACAAAGGGTTTGACGATGGAAGATTTGCCTGTTTTACGGGAAAAAGTGTTTGAATCCATACAAAATCCTATCTTAGCGTATTACGGTTTAAAATAAACGAATATGCGTCTTTTTCTGCTTGGTTTCGTTTTGATCTTGTTTTCCTGTGGGACCGACTCAGAGGAAGAAAAATCGTCGTTGCCACGCCCTAAGGGATTTCCGATGATGGATATTCCCAAGCCTCAATACCAGGCTTTAGATAATAGCCATCCTTTTTCATTTGAATTCTCGAAATATGCCACAGTGAAAAAGGATACGTTCGCTTTGGCAGAACCCCATTGGATGTATATCTATTACCCCCGTTGGGATGCCTTTATTCAGCTGACGTATAAATCAGTGGGTGGTAATCGCAAAAAATTGGACAAAATGATTCGTGATTCTTATCTACTAGCTTCAAAGCACCAGATGAAAGCGAATCGAATAGAGGATGCGATTTTAACGACACGTGATGGCCGCAAAGCTACCGTAATTGAATTAGAAGGCGAATTAGCCACTCCTTTTCAATTTTTTGCGACAGATAGCACGACGCATTTCTTGCGTGGAGCAGTCTATTTAAATACGGCGATGAAAAATGATTCGTTGGCCCCAGTTATCCAGTATCTAAAACAAGATGCCATTCATTTGATTCAGACCTTGCGATGGAAATAGGGGAGGAGAAAACCGTTTTTGTGGATGCCTTGCTTCCGCTCCCTATACCTCGGTATTTCACCTACCGGGTGCCTCGGGAATGGGCAGAATTTATACAGCCGGGATTACGGGTGGTGGTGCCTTTTGGTACGAAGAAAGTCTTGACGGGGGTTATTGTCACGGTTCATCACAATCCTCCTAAAGAATATCAAGCGAAATATTTGTTAGAGATTTTAGATGATGCTCCACTAGTGACCTCTTCTCAAATCGCCCTTTTTCAATGGGTGGCTGACTATTATATGTGCTATCCAGGTGAAGTATTTCAAGTTGCTTTACCGGCTGGATTGAAGATTTCAAGTCAATCGAAGGTACAAGCGAATCCAGAGTTTTCGAGTCCAGAAACGTTAACAGAAAGAGAGTTGGCCATCTATGTGGAGATTCGCGATAAAGGCGCGTTGACCTATGATGAGTTAGCCAAATTCGCCGAAGTCAAAAGCCCCTACCACCTCATTAAAGCCTTAGTGGGCAAAGACGCGGTCATTATTTTTGATGAGCTTAAAGATCGATATACTCCGAAGGTTCAGCGAAAAGTGCGTTTGGTTGCTAGTTTTGAGGATAAATTAGTGCTGATGGATTTGATTCAATCGCTCGAAGAGAAGACAAAGCAAATAGCGATACTCTTGCATTATCTTCAATATATTCCCGTTTTACGTTCCCCAGAAACGAATCAAAAAGGTCTGGCAAAAAACAGTTTTAGTCAAGCAGGATTGTCGGAAAGTTCGTTGCAGACTTTGGTTAAGAACCAGGTCTTTGAAATTTTCGATGTGGTCGTTTCGCGCTTCGATGAAGCGGATGAAAATTTTGTTCCTTCTACGTTTACCTTAAATGCCCCTCAGGAAAAGGCCTATCAATCTATTTTAAGCCAATTTCAAGAGAAGGAGGTTGTGTTATTACACGGAATCACGGGTTCGGGAAAGACGGAGATCTATATCAAGCTGATTCAGGAAGCTTTGGCAAATGGAGACCAGGTCTTGTATTTGCTGCCAGAGATTGCGTTGACGACCCAGATTGTGGTTCGTTTGAAGCGAATTTTTGGGGAGCAGGTAGGGATTTACCATTCTAAATTCTCTGATAATGAGCGGGTGGAAGTATGGAAATCCATCGTGGAAGGAAAATATCCTTTTGTGGTGGGTGTTCGTTCTTCCGTGTTCTTGCCATTTAAGAATTTGGGATTGATTATTATCGATGAGGAACACGAGACCTCCTTCAAGCAGGCAGATCCAGCGCCGCGTTATCATGCGCGTGATGTGGCAATTGTCTTAGCGCACCAGCAGAAGGCGAAAGTTCTTCTCGGGTCAGCGACGCCATCGATGGAGACCTATTACCAGGCCAAACATGATAAGTATGGTCTTGTGGTATTAAAAGAGCGTTTCGGAGCGGCACAATTGCCTGCGATGCATTTGATCGATACGAAATATGCGAACCGGATGAAGCAGATGAAGGGTGGATTTTCGGTGGAGTTGATTGAGGTGTTGGCGGATAATTTGAAGCAAGGAAAGCAAAGTTTATTGTTCCAAAATCGCCGCGGCTATTCCCCTTACCTTCAGTGCCAAGATTGCGATTGGATAGCAACTTGTCATCAGTGTGACGTTTCATTAACCTACCATGCTCGCGAGCAAGAATTACGTTGCCATTATTGTGGTCACCATGAATCTTTATTGCATCGTTGTGGGGCCTGCGGCTCTGCGCAACTAAAAACGATGGGGTACGGCACAGAGAAACTCGAAGAGGAATTGCAATTGCATCTTCCAGAGGCACGTGTGGCTCGCATGGATTTAGATACAACGCGTTCGAAGACGGCTTTTACGAGTTTGATTACGGAGATTCAGAAAGGCCAAGTAGATGTTTTAGTAGGGACCCAAATGGTAGCCAAAGGCCTCGATTTCGAGGGGCTATCGTTAGTGGCTATTTTTGACGCAGATAAGATTATTAATTTCCCTGATTTCAGAGCACATGAAAGAGGATTTCAATTAATTACTCAAGTGGCTGGTCGGGCCGGTCGCCGCGAAGTGCAGGGCCAAGTGTACATTCAAACGAATCAACCCACACATCGCCTGTTTACTTACATTCAAGAAGGAAATTACGAGCAATTGTATGCGGATGAGATGATCGAACGCGAAGGCTACCATTACCCACCGTTTACGCGTTTGATTAAGCTTGTTATGCGGCATTACGAAGCGCGAAATGTCGAAACGGCGGCGAAGGATTTAGGTCAATTATTGAAGGCCAAATTTGGTAATGGACGCGTCTTAGGTCCAGAAAAGCCCTTAATTGAACGCATTCGGAATCAATATGCGATGGAAATTCTTATTAAGTTAGAGAAAGGTGTTGCACTAGCCACCTTCAAAAAGCAGCTTCGCGAAGAGTTAGATACGCTTAGCACGAAGCCAGCTTTCAAAGGCGTTCAAATTATTGTCGATGTAGACTGCAATTAGCGTACGTGTACCACTTCTTCGTAAGGAACTCTAAAACGCGGTCCCCACACTCCCTCTTCCGTTCCTTTACCTACTGATACAATCATATTGATTTCCGCTCCAGCAGGCAGCTTCAAGTGTTTCTTCACACGTTGTGCATCAAAACCTTCCATGGGGCAGGATTCAAAACCTTCCGCCGCGATTGAAAGCATGAATGTCTGCGCAGCTAACGCACATGATTTATGAACCATTACACGTTGATCTGCTTTTCCGCCAAAACGCATCATCGGTTTTTTCAATCCCATCCAGAAACAGATGTTCCAACGAATGAAAGTAGAAATACCAAAGATGTCATTGCGGTATAAGAGGGGTATTAGCTTGCCATAATATTGCAAGCCTCTTTTCTGCATTTTAGTAGGTTCCCCTTCAATGGAGTCCTTAACTTGTTGTAAGTTCCAAGCTGCTCTTTTTTTCCACAAGTCTTGGCGTGTCACGAATACGACCATATGGGCAGTATCTTTTGCTGCCGATTGTCCTAAACATAGTGGAAGAAAGGCCTTCTTTTCTTCTTCACTTTTGATCCAATAGAACTCCCAAAGCTGCATATTGCTACTATTAGGGGATAGAATGGAACGTTGTAAGCTACGTTCGATAACCGCATCGTCCACTTTTATGGTGGGGTCGTAGCGTCTATTGGAACGTCTTTTCTGAATTATCTCTTCGAATTGGGTTGAAAGCATTTCTCTTTTTTATGCCAAATATAGCAGAAAATCCCTGCTTTTGCCTCTGATTTGATTACCTTTGTGGTTCGAAAATATTAACCCACATTTTTATGCTTAATCTTGTTTTATTTGGGCCTCCAGGGGCAGGCAAAGGCACTCAGTCCGCAAAATTAATTGCGAAATACGGTTTAATCCATTTGTCTACAGGTGATTTATTACGTGCAGAAATTTCTGCAGGTACGACTTTGGGCTTGGAAGCGAAGAAATTAATGGATCAGGGAATCTTGGTTCCAGATGCGGTTGTGATTGGAATGATCGAGAATAAATTGAACGAGAATAAGGAGGCAGCGGGTTTTATTTTTGATGGTTTTCCTAGAACGGAGGCGCAAGCACAAGCTTTGGACAACTTATTAGCAGGTCATCAATTAGCGATTAATCACATGATTGCATTAGAGGTGAGCGAGGAAGAATTAACGCAGCGCTTATTAGAACGCGGAAAGACGTCTGGTCGTCCAGATGATCAAAACGAAGAATTAATTCGCAAACGCGTGCAAGAATATGGTGAAAAAACAGCTCCAGTAGCTGGTTACTACACTGCACAACATAAATTCTCAGGAATTAATGGTATTGGCGAAATTGAGGAGATTTTCTCTCAAATTATTGCCATTATCGAAGGATAATTAATCAAATAGAATGACAACTAACTTCATTGACTACGTTAAAATCAATCTGCGTTCCGGCCGAGGAGGAAGCGGTTCATCCCACTTTCGGAGGGAAAAACACGTGCCTAAAGGTGGTCCAGATGGGGGTGATGGCGGTCGTGGAGGTCATATATACCTGGTTGGAAGTACACAACTTTGGACATTGATTCACTTGAAATACCAGAAGCATATTATTGCTGATAGTGGAAATGGTGGAGAAGGTGGACGTCGTTCCGGTGCGGAAGGAGAGGATGTCTTCATTCAAGTACCTTTAGGAACGATTGTGAAAAATGCGGAAACGAATGAGTTTATCGCGGAAGTCACCGAAGAAGGTCAAAAGATTCTAGTCCTTCCCGGCGGTCGTGGAGGTCTAGGAAATCACAACTTTAAATCCTCAACTAACCAATCCCCACGCCATGCGCAACCGGGTGAAGCGGGTCTTGATGTGTGGGTCGTGATGGAATTAAAAGTATTAGCGGATGTAGGTTTAGTAGGTTTCCCAAATGCCGGAAAGTCAACCCTTTTATCGGTACTCTCAGCGGCCACTCCAGAAATTGCAGACTATCCTTTTACTACCCTAGTGCCTCAATTAGGCGTGGTGGAATACCGGGATGAAAAGTCCTTCGTGGTAGCCGACATTCCGGGTATTATCGAAGGAGCATCAGAAGGTAAAGGTTTGGGATTAAGATTCTTACGTCACATTGAGCGTAACTCTATTTTGTGTTTCTTGATTCCATCGGACGCAGAAAATTGGGGTGAAGAATACCGAATTTTAACGGGCGAATTAGAGAAATACAATCCAGAATTATTGGGAAAACGCCGTGTGATCGTGGTCTCTAAAATGGACTTATCGATTCCAGAAATGGAAGAGGAAATGCGCGAAAGCTTGCCTAAAGACATCCCCGTTTTATTAATATCATCGGTGACTCAAGAAGGAATTCAAGAACTGAAGGACTTGCTTTGGACTACCTTACTAGATGAAAATAAAGATTTTGGAAAACTTAAGGAGGCACCTGTTCTCTTAGATCTGCCTGTGGTAAATCCGATGGCGGATGAAATGATGGAAGATCCTGAAGCTTTAGTTTAGATCAGCTACTTGCTGCGCCATCAAGGCGATACCCTCTTGAAAAGTTCTAGGTGCATAACCTAGGACTTTTTTTGCTTTATCGAGTACAAAACCCGTGCGAGCTGGTCTCTTTGCTGTTTGTTGGAAGGTAGATGAATCTGCTTTTTGTAATAGGGACTTATCTAATCCATAATAATCCGCCGTCATAACGGCCATTTCGTAGGGAGTCAAGAAGTCTGATCCCGATATATTGAAAATGCCTTCTACTTCATCTTTTGAAAGTAACCAACAGCCCATCGCTAAATCTTCCGAAAGGGTCGGAGTGCGGAATTGATCCGTAACGACTTGGATCGTTTTACCATCTTCCAATGATTTCTTCACCCAAAGCACAATGTTAGAGCGGCTCATGTCGGGTACAATGCCATAAACTAAAACGGTACGAGCTATGCTCCAGCGAACGGATGAATCGAATAATAATTGTTCTGCTTTTAGTTTGCTTTCGCCGTAATAGGAGATAGGGTTGGGCATGCCCTCTTCTGTGTAGGGCCCGTCTGCTCCATCAAAAATGAAGTCAGTCGACAAATGGCATAAATAGCTGTCGTGTTTTTCGCAGGCCTTAATTAAAAAAGCCACGGCATCCACATTTAACAAATCACAACCGGCACGATCCGTTTCGCAGGTATCCACATTCGTCATGGCAGCCGTGTGAATAACAACGTCTGGTTTGAATTGATCGAAGACTGCATCAACTTCTTCTGGAACGGTAATGTCTAAAGACGCATAGGTATAACCTTCGGTTACGGGTAAACGATTTGTTCCACGCGCGGTGGCGATTAAATCGACATTCGCTTGTGTGCGTAATAGTTCGACCAGTTTTTGGCCTAATAAACCGTTAGAACCTGTGATTAATATGCGTTTTTTCATGAACCTAATTGCTGTCTGATTTTTCGTAATAATTGATGTGCGCCTAGATGAATCAGCTCCATCGCGACTTCTTTGCCTAATAAGGCAGAATCAATCCCTTGAGCGGAATGAACTAAGTTTTCCACACCATCTAAGCTCAAAACACCAGCATGCAAGTTTATTTTATCACCGTTTAAGGTTGCGTGTCCATACACTGGAACACTACACCCGCCTTCTAAATGCGCTAATAAATGGCGCTCCGTTAAAAGAACAGCTTCTGTTCTGGTATGGTTGCAAGCTTTGCGTACTAAGGCCTTAACACTAGCGTCTAATGTTACTGCACATTGAATCGCCACCGATCCTTGACCCACTGCTGGGACAAATTGATCTATGCTTAAATGCTGCGTGATAAAAGA
>CAJCBY010000206.1 GCA_903960725.1 uncultured Cytophagaceae bacterium
GAAGAGCAAAACGAACAATTAAAAGGCGTTTCCAGAGTAGAATCCTTGAATCGCATTTTAGATTGGGCTTCTTATTCCGCTACAGATGAGCAAAAAGAAGCTTGGTTGAAAGAGAAAAACGACAACTACCTTCACTTAATCTCTACTATGAATCCGTCTGAAATCCTTCCAGGTGTTGTGGATTTTTTAGGCCAAATAAAAGCAGAGGGCTACAAAATTGCCTTAGGTTCCGCCAGCAAAAACGCGGAGATCATCTTAGAAAAGACGGGATTAATGCCTTGGTTTGATTTAATCATCGATGGAAACAAAGTAAGTAAGAGCAAACCTGACCCAGAGGTGTTCTTAAAAGGAGCAGAAGGCCTTGGTTTCACTCCGGCTGAATGTATCGTTTTCGAAGACGCACAGGCTGGAGTAGAGGCAGCCATAAATGGGCGTATGAAAGTTATTGGAATAGGCGAGAAGTCTGTATTACATGATGCCGATAAGGTAATTCCGAACTTTGTCGGAATAAAATCGGCTGATTTACTTCTTTTTTAAAGAAACAGCCTAGCACAGAAATGTCCAAAATTTACAATTTTCTATTTTTGTGTAATTGTTAAGATTACCTAATTAACCGAATGAAGCAATACCTTAAAATTGATGAGTGGAAGGTCATCGAAGACCAATTTCACCCTGCCTACAATGAAATTACAGAATCAATCTTTTCCCTTGGGAATGGCCGTATGGGCCAAAGAGGTTCATTCGAAGAGACATATACAGGTAAAACTCTTCAAGGTAATTACGTAGCGGGCGTCTATTATCCAGATAAAACCCGTGTAGGTTGGTGGAAGAATGGTTACCCAGAATATTTTGCCAAAGTATTAAATGCCGCAAATTGGAATGGTCTCTCCATACAAATCGGGGGAGTAGAAGTCGATTTACACACGAGTGAAATCCATTCTTTCTACCGTGAATTAAATATGAAGGACGGTTATATCCTTCGAACCTGTGAAATCACACTTTCGAATGGAAAACGTCTAGCCATCGAATCGATCCGTCTGAATAGCATGGCAGATGACGAATCTGGCGCCATATCCTATTCCATTACACCAGTAAACTTCACAGAGGATATTCAAGTGAAGGCCTTTGTTGATGGAGACATTAAGAATAAGGACTCGAATTACGATGAGAAATTCTGGGATGAAGTAAAAGTGGGTTCTAATTTTGTTTGGTCCAAAACCAAGAAAACAGGATTCGAAGTTATCACCGCACAACAAATTGAAATACGCTCAAACGGTCTAAAAGTAGACACCAAAGCTATATCAACAACGCGCGAAAAGTATAGTGAACTTGCTTACACGCTAGCCGCCAAGCAAGGCGAAAAGTTAACGCTCATCAAATATGCCGTTAATATTAGCTCAGAGAATCACCCAACATCCTCATTTGAAAAGATTGCGTCAGATTATTTAGCGCGTATTTCAGCCAAAGGATTCGAAAAAATGCTTCAGGAGCAAGCAGCAGCTTGGGAAACCAAATGGGCCATTAACGACATAATCATTTCAGGTGACGCGTCCGCTCAACAAGGCATTCGATTCAATATATTCCAAATGAACCAAACCTATACAGGGGAGGATGATCGTTTAAATATTGGACCTAAAGGCTTTACAGGCGAGAAATACGGTGGATCAACCTATTGGGACACCGAAGCCTATTGCATTCCATTCTATTTAGGAACCGCTCCGGCTAAAGTGTCTAAAAACCTATTAATCTACCGTTGGAAGCAATTAGACCGCGCCATTGAAAACGCTGGAAAACTAGGCTTTAACAAGGGGGCAGCCCTTTATCCAATGGTGACGATGAACGGAGAAGAGTGCCACAACGAGTGGGAAATCACCTTCGAGGAAATTCACCGTAATGGAGCAATCGCCTACGCGATTATGGATTACGTAAATTATACGAATGATCGTAAACATCTAGTAGAATATGGTTGGGACGTATTAGTCGGAATCGCACGTTTCTGGGCTCAACGCGTAAACTGGTCTGAGGACAAACAAAAATACGTCATGCTAGGCGTAACAGGCCCTAACGAATACGAAAATAACGTTAACAATAACTGGTATACAAATTACATCGCCACTTGGTGCTTAAAGTATACGTTAGAAGTCTACGCAGAAATTCAAAAATATTACCCTGCAGAGGCTGCTGCTAAAATCACTTCTACTGCGTTTGCAAAAGAAGAAATAGCGCAATTCCAGCATATCATCGAAAACATGTATTTTCCACGCGATGAAAAGCAGAAAATTTATTTACAACAGGATGGTTTCTTAGACAAAGTTATCGCACCAGTTGATGCCATTGCAGCCGAAAGACCCATCAACCAAAAATGGTCATGGGATCGCATCCTACGTTCTTGCTACATCAAGCAGGCAGACGTATTGCAAGGAATTTATTTCTTCGAAGATGATTTCACCTTAGAAGAATTAGAACGCAATTATAACTTCTACGAACCCATCACGGTTCATGAATCCTCCTTAAGCCCTTGCGTTCATAGCATTTTAGCTGCTAGACTAGGTAAGGAAGATAAATCATATGAATTCTACACACGTGCTGCACGCCTAGATCTAGATGATTACAATAATGATACAGAGGACGGTTGCCACATTACTAGTATGGCGGGCACCTGGATGTCAATCATCAAAGGTTTTGGTGGAATGCGCTTAAAGGATCACACCTTGCATTTCAATCCATTCTTGCCAAAACAGTGGAACGAATTCTCCTTCAAAATCAACTTCCGCGCAAATCAATTAAACATTGCTGTGAAAAAATCAGGAGTGGAGATTACTAATCTGGCTGGGCCGGAGTTGGTGGTGGTTGTACATGGGGAAGCGCGGATTCTAAATGGTAAGTGGTAAATGGTAAGTGGTAAATGAATAAAAATATTCACCATTTACCATTC
>CAJCBY010000207.1 GCA_903960725.1 uncultured Cytophagaceae bacterium
AGCCTTTTCTCAGGCAAAACGCAAAGTCGAAGACTTGAGTGATGAAGAGATCTCTACCTTCTTTGAGCGTGCCCAATCTAGCGGTATGACCGAAGCACAACTAGAAAAAGCAGCCAAAGCACAAGGATATACCTCAGCAGATATAGCCAAAATGCGTAGCCGTCTTACTCAAATTGGTGATTCTAAAACCAAAGAGAAAACATCAACTAAATCCAAAGCCTCTTCTAAAAGAACGGTTTCGGGGAAATTGAGCACAAAGAAGGGGAATAAAAATGCGGATGACGACGAAATGACAGATGCAGACTTGGAGGAAGAAGAAATGATTGACTCTACTCTTTTGCCTAAGAAAAAGATTTACGGTGCAAACCTGTTCAATAACAAGAAATTAAACTTCGAACCGGATTTGCGTATTGCTACTCCTGTGAACTATACATTGGGGCCAGATGATGAGTTGAATATCGACATCTTTGGCGAAGTAATGGACAATTACACGGTTACGGTGAGTCCAGAGGGTACGGTTAAGATCCTGAACTTGAGCCCTATTTATGTCAATGGATTAAACGTAGAAGCAGCATCTGCGCGTATCGTTAGTCGTTTAAGACAATTATACCAGGGCTTGAATAAGCCAGGAAGCGGATCGTCTGCGATTATCACTCTAGGAAATGTGCGCAGTATCAAAGTAACTCTTGTGGGTGAGGTGGAGAATCCGGGTTCATATACCATCTCTTCTTTGGCAACCGTATTCAATGCCTTGTATTTAGCGGGCGGTCCTAACGAAAATGGTTCTTACCGTAGTATTCGAGTAATACGTGGAAATAAAGTGGTCCGCACCATGGACTTGTACGATTTCTTATTAAAAGCGGACCAAAAAGATAATATTCAATTAAAAGACCAAGATATTATCCGCGTGGGAGATTTTGATTCGCACGTCGAATTAGCCGGGGAAGTAAGACGCCCGATGGTCTTCGAGGCCATCAAAGGGGAAACCTTAAAAGACATCCTTCGCTATGCAGGGGGCTTTACAGACAAGGCCTATACGTACTCCCTGAATGTGCGAAGAAATACTTCGCGTGAGTTGAAATTATTGAACATTACGCAAGATGAGGTGGCGACTTTCCAACCACAAAATGGTGATTCGATTTCTGTAGGTAAGATTATCGAGCGCTATGAAAACCGCGTAACGGTGAGTGGCGCGGTATTTAGACCGGGTGTTTTTGCCATCGAAAATGGATTAACCACGGTAAAAGAATTAATTAAACGCGCTGAAGGTCCACGTGAAAACGCATTCCTAAATCGTGCGACTATTTCTCGTAGAAAAGAAAACTACGATCCGGAAATGATCTCCTTCGACTTAGGAAAAGTATTAAGAGGGGAATTAGCAGATATCGCGCTGCACCGCGAAGATTCCTTAACGGTCTATTCGCTAGATTCATTGCGTGAATACCAGAGGGTCAGCATTTTTGGTGAAGTGAACAAACCAGGTATATTCGAATTCCGTACCGGAATGAAGGTGGCCGATATCATTCTACTGGCGAAAGGATTTAAAGAAGCGGCTAGTTACTCTAAAATCGAATTATCCCGTCGCGTCATAACGCACGGAATGGACGATGCACCTAAGGAGAAAATCCAAGTAAAGACCTTTGATATCGATGGTAGCTTAAATATCAGCAACGAAGGAAGCCAATATGAATTGAAACCATTTGACATTATCTCCATTCGCCGTTCTCCTAATTATGAAGTGCAAAGAGGGGTGACTATCGAAGGAATGGTCAATTTTCCAGGTCGCTATGCGATTCCTAAAGATGATCAAAAAATCGCAGATTTAATTTTTGAGGCAGGAGGTCTAAAACCTGAAGGGTATTTAGATGGGGCAATTCTTTACCGTGATTCTACTGTAGTAGGGGTAAAACTTTCTGAAATCCTCAAGAACCCAGCCTCCAAAAATAACCTATTGCTCATGGAAAATGACCGATTAGTCATTCCACGTATATTAGAAACAGTTAAGTTATCCGGGGGTGTTCAAAATCCTATTTCTATTGCCTTCGTTGAAGGATACAGCCTGCAAGATTATTTGGATGGTGCTGGCGGATTTACGGAATATGCAGATAAGAAAAATGTATACGTGAAAGCTCCGAATGGTATTTCAACGAAAAGAAGACGTTTCTTATTCTTCCGAGTTAATCCGAAGGTTCTTCCAGGTTCGGAGATCGTTGTGCCAGAATTCCCAACGAATATGAAGAAAGGTTTGACTACAGCTGAAGCGGTTGGATTATCGTCTGCCTTAGTTTCTGTGGCGCTTACCTTGACGACACTTATCAACAATTTGACTAAATAAGCTCCATGTCTACGATAGAAAATAATCAATTAGAAGATAACGGGGAAATTTCGATCAATTTTGGTGAGATTTTCCGTACGCTTAAGTCGTATCGGATTTTAATAGCTACTTGTGCTGTACTTTTCGCGGCATTAGGGGCTATATATTCCCTAACTCAGCCGAACGAGTATAGCTCTAATGCGAAGCTATTACCGGAATTAGATTCTAAATCCGGTGGTGCAGGGGGAATGGGCGGTTTAAAATCCTTAGCAGGACTTGCTGGTGTAGATTTAGGAGGAAGTTCTTCTGGAGCGGAAGCTATCCGTCCAGATTTGTACCCTAACATCGTTCAAAGTGCTCCTTTGTTACAGGAAGTTTTAAAAGCAAAAATCTATAGCACGAAGCACAAAAAATGGCAAACGGTTTTGGACTTCTTATCCGAGAAACAAGATTCTGCGCCCATTGATTTAGGGGGTAATCCCACTAATGAAGAGGAGGTTTCGGATGTTAAAATAGATAAGGTACCCACTAACGCTCTTTCTGCTGATTTAATGAAATTAAACAAGAAAGAACAAGCCGCTATCAAAAAGCTTAGAGCATCAGTTGTATTGGAGATTGATAAAAAATCGGGGGTAATCTCTTTGACGACTAAATTAACTAATGCGGTGGCAGCGGCGAATATCACTTCGCTTATCCAACATTATTTGACCAAGTATGTGACGGATTACCGTACGCAGAAGGCGAGAAAAGAGCTTGCATTCTTAGAAAACCGTCTTTCTGAATCCAGAGCGCGCTATGATCAAGCCTTATTTACTTTAAGTGCTTACCGCGATCAGAACATGAACTTGTTTTTGAACGTCGCAAAAGACCGTGAAAAGAAATTACAATACGAGGTAGATATGGCCTACAACTTGTATACGACCATCAGTGGGCAATACGAAGAATCTAAGGTAAAATTACACCGGGAGACACCAGTATTTAAGGTATTAGAGCCAGCGCAGGTCGCTGTTCAGAAGGATGGTCCTAAGCGTAGTTTGATTACGATTGGGTTTATGTTTGTGGGGGTTTTTGTGGCGTTGATTTATGTGTTTTTTAAGACGGTCAACTTAAAGGAACTTTTGGGGTAAGGAGGAGAGTCGCCTACGGCTTAGTCGACTTCGTCTTAGTCGTCACTACGTGACTTAGTCGCCCTTCGGGCTTAGTCGCGACTGCGTCGTTTAGTCGCCCTTCGGGCTAGGTCATCGGTTCGCGATTTAGTCGTCACTACGTGACTTAGTCGAATTAATAAAAAGAAGCTCGCTGGAAGGCGGGCTTCTTTGTTTTTTACCGCTTACTAAAAAACAGGTTCTCTTTCGAATAAAATTAGCTTGATTGCGTAACTTGCAGACTCGAATTATATGTCTAAAAAAGTCGCCGTCATATTAATCAATTGGAACAGTTATGATCTCACTAGAGACACGCTGAATTCATTAACAAAAGTCACTTACATTGACTATGATGTGATCGTGGTGGACAATGGCTCCACGGATGGGTCTGGTGATAGGCTAGAGGCGGAATTTCCCGAGGTGATTATGATAAAATCAAGCTCTAATACGGGTTTTACCGGGGGGAATAATATTGGATTTCAATATGCAATAGCGCAAGGCTATACGTATGCGATGATGCTGAACAATGATGTGGAAGTGGAGTCGGATTTCTTAGAGCCCTTAGTGTATGCCTTGGATGAAAATAAACGATTAGGGGCTGTACAGCCATTGATTTATTTTCACCACGACAAAGAGGTGATTTGGAACGCAGGGTCGGTTCGGAATTCCTGGACGGGAGAAACCATCACCTTAGACTATAATGTGCGCGATTCGGGACTTGAAAGGAGATGGATTAGAAAGCATGTGGATTGGTTAACGGGTTGTGCCTTTTTAGTGCGAACGGATATTTTAAAAGAAATAGGGTTGTTGAAAGAGGATTTTTTCATCTATTATGAGGATGTAGAACTTTCGTTTCGGATTCGAAAGGCTGGGTTTGACCTCAGTTACGAACCGTCATCGGTTATTTACCACAAAGCGGGGATGTCTTCAAAAACAGCAGAAAAAGGGGCAGAGGGCTACTTAAATCCTAAAGTGCATTATTTTAATGCTAGAAACAGACTGTGGATCTTACGAAGATATACCAAGCGGCTTTTTATTCCTTCGGTTTTAA
The DNA here is from genome assembly GCA_903960725.1 of uncultured Cytophagaceae bacterium. Classification (GTDB taxonomy): domain Bacteria; phylum Bacteroidota; class Bacteroidia; order Cytophagales; family Spirosomataceae; genus Aquirufa. The sequence goes on from CAJCBY010000207.1 coordinate 4,511, forward strand.
TGTATCAACTGGGCTATTTTTTAGCAGTATCGCTTTATTTTATTCTACGGGGGAGATTCACTAAATTAGGGGCTTGGCTTCAGGGTATTAAGGATGGGCTTTTCATAAACATTTATAAGTAGAACATGAGGTTTCATTTACC
>CAJCBY010000208.1 GCA_903960725.1 uncultured Cytophagaceae bacterium
GATATAGGTTCCATTTCGCGTATCGGAGGTATTGATTTAGATACGATTGCCAAAGAAGCTTTGATAAAACACGCTTCAGGCTATCTAATGCGCAAGCAAGAATCACCTAAATTAGAAGTTGGCGGTATTTACCAGTGGAAACAAAGAGGGGAAGAACATTTGTTTAATCCGGAAACGATTCATTTGCTTCAACAAGCTACAAAAAAGAATGACTACAGTGTATACAAGAAATATGCACAGTTAATTGACGAGCAAAGTAAAAAATCAATTACACTTCGTGGTTTATTAAAACTGAAGACAACTAAATCTATTTCGATTGATGAAGTAGAACCTGTTGAGAATATCTTGGCTCGTTTTGCTACCGGTGCGATGTCATTTGGTTCTATTTCCTACGAAGCGCATACCACCTTAGCTATTGCAATGAACCGTATTGGCGGTAAATCAAATACGGGTGAAGGTGGAGAAGATCCTATTCGATTTAACAAGTTAGCGAATGGAGATTCGATGAATTCTGCAATTAAGCAAGTAGCATCAGGACGTTTTGGTGTTACGGCGCATTATTTAACGAATGCAACAGAACTTCAAATAAAAATGGCGCAAGGGGCAAAACCTGGTGAAGGTGGTCAATTACCGGGCCATAAAGTAGACGATTGGATTGGTAAAACACGTCACAGTACTCCAGGTGTAGGTTTAATTTCACCTCCACCGCACCATGATATCTATTCGATTGAAGACTTAGCTCAATTAATTTTTGACTTGAAAAATGCAAATAGAGCGGCTAGAATATCGGTTAAATTAGTTTCAGAAGCGGGTGTAGGTACGATTGCTGCTGGTGTGGCAAAAGCGCACGCGGATCATATTTTGATTGCAGGATATGATGGCGGTACAGGTGCATCTCCATTATCATCTATTCGTCACGCAGGTTTACCCTGGGAACTTGGTTTAGCAGAAACGCACCAAACCTTAGTTAAAAACAAATTGCGTGGTCGTGTAACGATTCAGGCAGATGGTCAGATCAAAACAGGTAAGGATATCGCGGTAGCAGCCTTATTAGGAGCCGAAGAATTTGGCGTTGCCACAGCTGCCTTAGTAACTGCAGGTTGTATAATGATGCGGAAGTGTCATTTGAATACCTGTCCAGTAGGTGTTGCCACACAAAATCCAGAATTAAGAGCTTTGTATACAGGTCAAGCCGATCATGTGGTTAACTTGTTTCACTTCTTAGCTCAAGAATTACGCGAGATAATGGCAGAATTAGGCTTCCGTAAATTAGAGGAGATGGTGGGACGTGTTGATCTGTTGGAAATGAAGGACCTATCAGGCCATTGGAAATTTAAAAACCTAGACCTGAGTCCTATTTTGGCGCCAGCTATCCTATCTGAGGGTGTTGCAGTATTCAAGTCGGAAGAACAAGACCATGGATTAGCGGATCAATTAGATTGGCAGTTAGTAAAAATAGCACAACCAGCTATCGATAAAGGTCAAAAAGTGTACAGTGAACTAGACATAATCAATGTAAACCGTTCAGTGGGAACTATTCTATCTAATGAAATAACGAAGAAGTACGCTGAGAAAGGTCTACCAGCAGATACGATTCATATCAAATTTAAAGGTACTGCTGGTCAATCTTTTGGTGCATTTGCGGTAAAAGGTATCAAATTTGAAATTGAAGGGGATTCTAATGACTATATAGGAAAAGGTTTATGTGGTGCTACTTTGGTAGCTTACCCGTCTCCTTTGGCTACATTCAAAGCAGCTGAAAACTCTATTGTAGGTAACGTTTCCTTCTATGGAGCTACTTCTGGTGAAGCTTATTTAGCAGGTATGGCTGGCGAACGCTTCTGCGTTAGAAACTCAGGTGCTAAAGTTGTAGTGGAAGGCATTGGAGACCATGGTTGCGAATACATGACGGGTGGTTTAGTGATCATTTTAGGAAATACAGGTCGAAACTTCGGTGCAGGAATGTCAGGAGGGGTGGCTTATATTTTAGATGAACAAAATACGTTTGACGCTAAGGTAAATCGCGAGATGGTAGAGATAACCGAATTGACGCCAGAGGATAAAAATATCATCTTGATGTATCTTGAAAAACACATTGAGTTGACTGGGTCTGTAAAAGGAAAACAAGTCTTTGAAAATTTCAATGCCTTAGCTAGTCAGTTCAAGAAGGTATTACCAGTTGATTATAAGAATGCACTTAATTCTCGGAATTTAAGCATCTCAGACGTGTTATCTGACAAGGACAAAGTATATCAAGACATTAAAGTAGATTTAAAATAATAGAGCATGGGTAAGCCTACAGGATTTTTGGAAATTGAACGTAAATTAGCTCCTAAAAGAGCCGTATCTGAGCGCGTTAATGATTACAAAGAAATTGAGTTATTAAATACTCCTGAAGAAACGGTTGCTCAAGCAAGTCGTTGTATGGATTGTGGTACACCCTTCTGCCACCACGGATGTCCACTCGGAAACATTATTCCAGAATTCAATGATGCGGTCTACGAGCAAAATTGGAAATATGCTTACGATATTCTAAGTACAACTAATAATTTCCCTGAATTTACGGGCCGAATTTGTCCTGCACCTTGTGAGTCGTCTTGTGTTTTAGGAATTAATAAACCAGCTGTAGCCATTGAATTAATTGAGAAATCAATTATTGAAAAGGCCTTTTCAGAGGGTTGGGTCATTCCTTTTGTACCTAAAACTCGAACTGGTTATAAAGTAGCTGTTATTGGTTCGGGTCCTGCAGGTTTAGCAGCAGCTGCTCAATTAAATAAGGCCGGGCACTTAGTTACGGTTTATGAACGCGCAGATCAAATAGGTGGTTTGTTACGTTATGGTATTCCTGATTTTAAATTAGACAAAACCGTCGTTACTCGTCGCGTAGAAGTAATGAAGTTAGAAGGAATAACATTTATTACGAATGCGAATATCGGATCGTCAGAAAAACTGGCTCATTTAACTAATAACTTCGATGCAGTTTTAGTGGCAACAGGCAGTACGACACCAAGGTTTATTTCGGCTAAAGGTAATGACGCTATTGGTATATTTCCTGCCATGGAGTTTTTATCACAGCAAAATAAACGAAATGCGGCTATTTCTTTAGAAGTAAACCACAGAGGGGAGCCCTATACTAACAAAGACATCAGTGCAGCTAGAAAACATGTAGTGATTATTGGTGGTGGTGATACAGGTTCTGATTGCGTAGGAACATCAAATCGTCATAAAGCAGCTTCCATTACTCAAATTGAAGTAATGCCTAAACCTCCAGTAGAACGAGCCTCAACTACTCCATGGCCTAATTGGCCTAACATGTTACGTACTTCCACTTCACATGATGAAGGAGTTGAGCGTTTATGGTCTATATCTTTGCAGGAATTTGTAAAGAATGAGAAAGGGGAGTTAGAAGCTCTTATCATAGGAGACATTGTATATAACATGAAGGAGGGGAAAATGGAACAAGAGGTTATTAATACGAGAAAAATTCCTTGCGATTTAGCCTTGATTGCCGCTGGATTTTTACACACGGATCATGGTAGCTTATTCGAACAGTTGATTGCTTTAGGTGTGAATTCTGATGAACGCGGTAATCTAGTAGCTAATTCGTCTTATCAATCTGATAATGAGAAAGTTTTCATTGCTGGGGATGCAAGACGTGGTCAATCTTTAGTCGTTTGGGCTATATCTGAAGGTCGCGAAGCGGCTAGAAATATAGATTTGTATTTAATGGGTAAGACGAGTTTAGAAGGTAAAACGATATCTAGTTTTGATGTTATGGTGAAATAATTTTTCGCCATAAATTTCATATACTAAATAAATTTACTACATTTGTGCTCTCTTAAATGCTAGGAGAGATGCCTGAGAGGCCGAAAGGACATGTTTGCTAAACA
>CAJCBY010000209.1 GCA_903960725.1 uncultured Cytophagaceae bacterium
CTGAAACCATCACCTTAGGAGTTCTATTTCCCGCATTGTACTCAATTTTATATAGAGCTGCATCCTCACTAGCCGCAAACCAGTTAGGGCCATATTCTAAACCGTACATCGTACCGTTTTTATCGAACTCTAAATCCATCGGATGTGAGAAGGTTGTATTAGGAAGGAAACGCTCCATTTGAACGAAATCACCTTTTGCATTCATCGTCACCGTGTAGATTAAATCGCGGGACCAATCATAAGCAAAGAACTTCCCATCGTAATAGGATGGGAATTTAGTCTTCGAAGTAGTCGGGAAATCATCTCTGTAATAGATCGGACCAGCCATCGCGTTACGCGAACCCTTGGTAATTACAGGGCCAAATTCCGGCGAATCAGCATAAGGGTAATAAATGAATGCTTTCTGAGCCGCAGGCAAATGAGCAAATCCCGTATTGTGAGGGGAAACGTTAATCGGAGCTTTGGGATTAAAAGTAGCCCAAGTGCTGTCTTTTGCAAAATCACGCTGGTTATATGGACGGTTATCCGCCACGAATAATGGCCAACCGAAATAACCTGCCTGACGCGCTTGATTCACCTCATCATGTCCACGTGGACCATATTTCTTTGAATCTTCACCCGCATCCGGACCTACTTCGCCCCAATACAAGAAACCCGTACGCTTATCGACAGAAATACGGTAGGGGTTACGATTACCCATCACATAAATCTCCGGCTTAGCATGGTAGATACCCGCTGGATACAAGTTGCCTTCAGGAATAGTATAACCACCCTCTGGTGTAGGCTTGATACGTAAAATCTTACCTCTTAAATCATTTGTGTTCGAGGACGTAGCACGTGCATCCCAACCCGCACGACCTGGACGATTGTCCATAGGTCCGAACCCATTAGAATCGAATGGATTCGTGTCATCACCTGTAGATAAGAATAAATTACCTGATTTGTCCCATGCAATCGAACCACCTGTATGGCAACATCCATCGCGCTTTACTGGCACACGCAAAAGCACTTTTTCGGAATCCATTAGTAAGGTGTCCTTTACGTCATCATACGTGAATCGAGATAGGTGTTGAGCCGTATCTGCTTTGCCTGTTTGAGGAGAGTAAAACAAATACAACCAGTGGTTATTATTATAATCAGGATCAATATTAACCCCCATTAAACCATATTCGAATTTCGAGAATACGTCCAAATCAGCAACGACCTTTGTCTTCCCCTTTTTTGGATCATACATCTTTAATTTACCTTTGCGCTCTCCAAAGAAGATTTTTCCGCCATCAGTCACCGCAAGCTCTGTAGGCTCATCTAAATTGCGATCCAATATCACTTTCGTGAAACGATTTTCTTCTGGAGGCAATTCTGAACGTAATTTTTTCGTGTAATCCTGAGGACGACCAGACGCTAACCATTGCAACGCACCCCAAATATGTTGTACTACAATCGGCTCCTCAAAAGACTCATGAGTATGTCCCCAGTTCGTGTAGAAAGCACGGCCACCATCGTATTCATGGTACCAAGCCATTGGGTGAAAATCCCCCATTTTACCATCTTTGTATGACTTTTCGTCTAACGTAATTAATACTTTAACATCTTTATTGAAGTTCTTCGTATCATAAAACTCATCTGTGCGATCGAACGTTTCTGGCATGTGTGCCGTCGAAATGTGCGTGCGGTCTACTGCTGTAAAAGTTCCTTTTTGGACATTTGGGCGACCTGGGTGAGAGGCGAATTGACCACCCGCTAACTTGGTATACCAAGGCCAATCATATTCTGTGTCTGTGGCTGCATGAATGCCAAAATACGCTCCACCTGCTTGGATATAGCGTTCAAAAGCAATTTGTTGCACGTCATTCAAAACGTTAGACGTAGTGTTTAAAAACACCACAATGCGATATTGCTTCAAGTTTTTCTCTGTAAAGTTGGCTGCATTCTCTGTGGTGTCAACAGAAAATCCTTTTTCAGACGCCATTTTAAACAAGGCAATTTGCCCAGGTTTAATGGACGAGTGACGGAATCCCTTTGTAGAAGAGAAAACTAAGATTTTCTTACCAGCTAAAGGGTTACCAGCTTGTGCAAAGACAGAAAGCGTAGAAACCAATAAGGCAAAAATGAGAGTAATTCGGATGATTCCGAACGAGGAATTTTTCATGTTTAAAATAAATAGGTTTGAGACAAAGTTAGCGCAAAACAGAAATTTTCGGCTACATTTAACAAAAAATTTCTCAAATCAAGCTATGAAAAAATATATCACAACTTTGGCGCTCGTTTTCGCCTCGTTTTTTGCCTTTTCCCAAGCCTCCTGCTGTTTCGTAAAGAAAGATGGAATGCAACTTTTGGCCTCTAACAAGACCTTTATAAAATCCCACGCACTTCCGAAACCTTACCACCACGTCAGCAAAGCAGGCGGTGTGATGGTCGAATTTAAGACGCCGGATGATCAGATGGCGAAAGGTTTCTATATTCCTGCAGATAAACCAACTGAATATACCCTATTTGTTTTCCAAGAATGGTGGGGCTTAAATGACCACATCAAGAGAGAAGCAGAGCATTTCTATAACACTTTAGGCAATGTAAATGTGCTTGCCATTGACATGTACGATGGAAAAGTAGCGACTACCCGCGAGGACGCTGCAAAGTATATGGGAGGTGCTAATCCAGCGCGCCTAGAAGCCATTATCAAAGGAGCCATTGCTTATGTGGGTCCTAAAGCAAAGATTGCGACAGTGGGCTGGTGTTTTGGCGGATCATTATCGTTGAAGGCATCTATTTTAGCTGGCAAACAAGCAGCCGCTTGCGTGATGTATTACGGTATGCCGGTGAAGGAAGTGGAGCAATTGAAATTATTGCAAACGGATGTTTTGGGTCTATTTGCAGGCAAAGAGCAGTTTATCAACCCGACGGTTGTGAAGGAATTTGAAGCCAATATGAAGACGGCGGGCAAAGGAATCCAAACAAAAATCTTCGATGCGCAACACGCTTTTGCAAATCCATCGAACCCAGCCTATGACAAAGTCGCTACCGAAGAGGCTTGGGGCATGGCTATCAACTACTTCAAAACTCGATTAAAATAATGCGGTATATCGTACTTCTATTGTGTGTAGCGATGCTAGCCGGTTCTTGTGCGAGTCAACGCTACAAGGCAAAGCCTTACAAGAAGAAATGGTCCTTATTTAAGAAAAATGCCTGCGACTGTCCTAACCTCCGATAAGAGGGTTTAGGGCAGAAGCGGCGGGCGATCCCGGGGCTAAGCCTTGTAACCAACGCTGGCGATCTGCCTCTTGGTTTGGATTTAAGGGCTCGATGACCTGAGCCTCCGCATCCATATAGATAACAGTCATCACTTCCCGCATTTTATTCGAATCATTTCCTGGCGCATTGTGCAAAGTCCAGCCTAAATGAAACGTGGCGTCGCCAGCCTTCATGGATTTTTGCGCCACAATTTCATAGCCCTGTTTAGCAACGTAATCACCAATCAATGATTCAGATGCATCCGAAATCTCCAGCTTAGGCAAATCCGCTCCTGAGGATTTAGAGGCAAATGTCAACATGCCCATTCCCTCCTCAATATCCACTAAAGGCATCCACATCGTGACCGTTTTAGGGGTATCCAAGGGCCAATAGTACTGATCTTGGTGCCAGGGGGTGTGGCCGCCGCCCGGTTCTTTGAACAAGGCTTGATCGTGATACAAACGAACATTTTGGACTCCTAATAATTGAGCTGCCACCGAGGCGAAGCGCTTTGCCAAGGTAAATTCCTTCACCGTTTCCGAACTTTCCCACAGATTCATCATCTGCAAAAATGCCTTACCATAAGTGTCACGCTCCTCCATCGGTTTTTGCTGAGCGCGAAAGTCCGCCGCCCAGTCCAAAATTGCCTGACGGTAGGGTTGTAATTCTGCAGCTGAAATTAAGCCTGGAATATAGGCGTGGCCGTTTGAGTTAAAATAAGCGACTTGCTCTTGTGAAACGGGGAAGGACTGATGTAGCATTTGTTTTTTTATTACAAAGATTTCAGAAATTAATTGGGTTGGCTACCATTATTTTGACCAAAAAAGATGCAATTTTACCATTTCAAACACACCAATACTCAAATAGGCTAAAATTAAATGAA
>CAJCBY010000210.1 GCA_903960725.1 uncultured Cytophagaceae bacterium
CTGATTGATTAATCTCAATAACTTCTGCGCGTTTTGGTAAATCGAATTAATCTTCGTTTTCTGATCTTTGTTTAGGCTCGCATTCGTAATAAAATACTTTTCTAATGGACTCGTAATCAGAGTCAAAGGGGTTCTTAATTCGTGAGAAATATTCGTAAAGAAATGTGTCTTCACCTGTTCTAATTCTTGAATTCGCTCCTTTTCAATCTCCTTCAATCGCAAGTCAGTCCTGAAGGCTTCTCTTACCTGCACCTCCCGGATAAACGCATAAATGGCCGCTGCCAGCAATCCTACATAAAGTAAGTAAGCCCACCAGGTGCGGTACCAAGGAGGTAATACCGTAATCTTCAATTCATAGGGTTTTTCCGCCCAAATACCATCCGAATTACTCGCCTTCACTTTGAATATATAATCCCCCGGACTTAAATTCGTATAGGTCACCGTTCGCTGGGTACCCACAAAATTCCATTCCTTCTCAAAGCCCTCTAGAAAATACGCATACCGATTATTCTTAGGTCTTTGGTATTCTAAAGCCACAAAGTCTAAACTAAAGACTGTTTGATCTGGTTGTAAAATGAGGTGTTTAGTAGATAAAATATCAACCGTAAGAGGCGAGTTTTCTTCCCCCACTTCGACATCTTTATTGAAGATTTTCAATTTAGTAAAATAGACCGGCGGTACATTTAAACGCATCCGTAAACTGTCCGATTTTAAATAATTTAGTCCATTCACACCACCAAAGAACAACCAATTCTGGCTATTCTTAGCAATCGCATTTGTCATAAATTCCTTCCCTTGCAAACCATCCGCTTCTTCGAAATTGACAAATTTCAAGGTTCGCCCATCCATCTTTGAAATCCCACCATTGGTCGTAAACCACAAATCCCCATTCCCGTCCTCCACCATACCACGCAATGCATTACTACCTAACCCATCAGTTACAGTATAGACTTTAAATCCTTTATCAGGCCCTAAGTATTGATTCAAACCTCCACCCTGCGTCATCACCCAAATCCGTTTTTGTCGATCTTGGTAAATCTTATTCACGTGGTTATAACTCAAAGCCCCCGGCTTACCTGACTTCACGTAATGTTGTAATTTCCCTGATTTCGTATCAAAAATATATAGGCCAAAACCGACGGTACCCACCCAAATCTCATTGCCATTCAAAACACGGATAGCCGCAATCGATTTATTTAAAAAATTGAACTTGCCTAATTCAAGGAAAGGAACGCGGTAATTCTGGGTCAATGGGTTAAACGCAACTACTCCCATTCCTGCCGTAGCCAGAAGAAATTCATCCTTAAATGGCTCTAGCGTAGTGAAGTTCGCTTCTCTGATTCCAGGCTTGAACGAAAAATCCTTCAGTTGACGGTCCTTTGTAAATAGGTTAATCCCTTTACCCCAAAGTCCCACCCAAACTCCACCATCTCCTGCCGGATAGATAAAATTCACATCGTAGGTCTCTGTTGAATTCAATTTATTCGGGGTAGCACTTTTTAGGTAGTGGGATACTTCGCCCGATTTATGATTGAAATAGGATAAACCCACATTACTTCCTACCCAAACTCCTTTTTCCCCATCTGCTAAAAGCGCGTTCACCTTATTACTCAATAAACCTTGTAAGGTGTTAGGTTTATAGCGGAGTACTGAGAAGCGTGGTTTTTGGAAGAATGAAATATTTAATCCAGCCTCCCATGTTCCTACCCACGTATTCTGATTCGCATCTGTGAATAGACTCATGATGGAATTTGAGGACAAACCTAACTCTGGATCCGGATTTGACGGAATATTCGTGTAAGAGTTAAAATCCTCGCCATTCAGCTTGTATACGCCATTATCCGTACCAATCCACAGATTATGCAACGCATCCTTCGCTAAAGAGGTGACAATGTTTTGGCGGGATAAAGGATCAGAGGCTTGAAAGAAGACGACTTTGAATTGCTGGGTTTTAGGATTAAATCGAAAAATACCACGTCCATCGGTCCCTACTAAAATATCTCCATTTTTTGTCTCAAATAAGGCACGCACCCGAAAATTACTCGCCCCAAATTGATAAGGAATAAAACTATGCGCGTTTAATTGCGATAAAAGGTATCCTGATCTCGTTCCCATCCATACGGTGCCCGTAGAATGCTTGTATAAACGAGATACTTCTTTCACAAGGGGATTATTCCATTCTGATTCTGACTTTATCACTTGATTCGTTCGAATATCATAAACCAAATAACCCATACCTAAAACAGCCACGCCCATCCGTCCTTTCCCTATGTTAAGAATACTCGGAATGCTAGAATTAGATAAATCCTGTCCAGCTGGCCCTTTCGTCAATCGCGTAATTTTACCCGTTGCTAATTCAATTTTATTTAAACCTGAATTTCGTGTACCTACCCACAAATTGCCTTCGTCGTCTACTCCAATAGTAAAAATCTCACTCCCACTTAAGGTCTTGGGATCACTAGGGTCATTTCGATATATTTTAAAATTATGGCCATCATAGCGATTCAAACCATCCCCTGTGGCAAACCACAGAAAACCTTTCTTGTCTTGTATGATCTTATAAATTGAACTTTGGGACAAACCTGAGGCCGTACTCAGACGCTCATAGCGCGTTTGCTTTTGAGCATTGACACTCAAAAAACCAAACAAGGCCAAGATGAAAAATAGTCTGTTCATTCGAATCTTAAAATTAGGGAATTAAACCAGGAAATTGGATGGATTTGTCCTGAAATAAACGATTGCAAGAATTGTCCTCGTATTTGTAAGATTCGTCCTATCCTAAGAAAGGACACCCCCGTACATTTGGTACAAGAATAATTCTTCGATATGAATAAAACATTTGTTTCATTTAACGTAAAGAATTCAGGAAACAAACTTCCTAAATACCAGCAATTAGTGAATTCACTTTTGCAGGACATTGAGATGGGAGAATTAAAACCTGGCGAACGATTGCCGTCCATTAACGAGGCATCCGAAGAATGCTATCTTTCCCGAGATACGGTGGAAAGAGCCTACACGGAACTACATAAAATGGGTGCGATTACGTCCATTTTTCGCAAAGGATATTTCATCTCCGAATCACGATTGAAAGTAAAAACGAAAGTTCTTTTCTTAATCGGTCGAATGACGGAAACAAATCAGACCCTATACAATGCATTTTTAGATCATTTTGGTAAAAATGTCATGGTGGATATTTATACCTACCAATACAAACCAAGGGAGTTCAAAGAAATCATAGGGCAACAATTAGGAAATTATCACTATTACCTCATTCAACCTCATTTAATCGATGAGGACGAAGAAACGGTAAAAATTTTACAAAAAATAGCAGGGGATCGCTTGATTTTATTAGATCAATATTTTGGGACTATCAGACACTCCAGTCTCATTTGCCCGCCCAATCCTTCGCTAAAAAAGATTTTTAATACCCAACTAAACCTGTTTAATAAGTACCGCA
>CAJCBY010000211.1 GCA_903960725.1 uncultured Cytophagaceae bacterium
AATGGAGTAGTAATCGACCAAATCAAAGAAGCCGTTCACACGCTTAAAACAAACCCAGATTCCCGTCGTATCATCGTTAGTGCTTGGAACGTCGCAGACTTACCTAAAATGGCGCTAATGCCATGTCATGCCTTCTTTCAATTCTATGTTGCAAACGGCAAGCTTTCTTGTCAATTATACCAACGCTCAGCAGACGTATTCTTAGGAGTTCCTTTCAACATCGCCTCCTATGCTTTATTGACAATGATGATGGCACAAGTTTGTGACCTAGGTCTAGGTGATTTTGTCTGGACAGGGGGAGACACACACCTTTACAGCAATCACATGGAGCAGGTAGACTTGCAATTAACGAGAACGCCCCGCGCTTTACCTACGATGAAGATTAACCCGAATGTGAAGGATATTTTAGATTTCAAATATGAAGACTTCACGCTAGAGGGATATGATCCTTATCCGGGGATTAAGGCGCCGGTTGCGGTTTAGTTTGTATTCCATTCAAATTTGTGCTTTACAATAAATTTTTGAATGGAATACAAACTAAACCTCTTTAATGTTCAAAAAGATAAGAGAGTGGAGAGTAGAGAGAAGAGAGCATAGAGTAGGAATCGGCTTCGCCGATTATTTCAGAAACATACCCATCAAAAAAGCGGCCTGAGCCGCTTTTTTGATTCCAACTTTATTCTTTGTGCTTTATGCTTTGTGCTTTAAGATTCAATAAGATAATAGATTAGAGAGCATAGAGCATAGAGTTAGAATCGGCTTAGACGATTCTTTCAGAAACATACTCATCAAAAAAGCGGCCTGTGCCGCTTTTTTGATTCCAACTTTATTCTTTGTGCTTTATGCTTTGTGCTTTACATCTATACTCTCTACTCTATAATCTCTACTCTACATCATTACTCTTGCTGCACATTTTCCAATATCCTACAATCCTTGTACTCATCTTCAATAAAGATAAAGACATCATCCTTCGCCTTCATGAACCACTTTTCGATCGCGTTGTTCTTTTTACGAGATAAGGTGATCTGGGCTAGTCTTTGGTAATCATCTTTTAGGTTAGCAAAATGAGGTGGGTGTTTTGCTTTAAAAAACAAAATACGGACTGCAGAACGACCATCATCCGTACGGAATGGAATAGGCACAGAAATAGTACCTACTTTCATTGAATCCAACGCAAAAAAGAGGGCTGGATCCATTGAACTATCATATGGCAAACGATTACCCGCTGTTTCTGCATCCATGATGACACCGCCGGCATCTTGTGTTGTTTTATCTTCAGAGAATTCTTTAGCCGCTTTTTCAAATGTAGTAGAATCACGTTGAATCAATATCCGAATGCTATCTAGGTATTTTGTTGGCTCGGTCAGATCTAATTTTTGGTAATCAGGTCTTAGCAAAATGTGGCGAGCATGGTATTCCTGACCTCGTATCTCCAATAATTGGATTAAGTGAAATCCGAATTCAGACTCAACTACTTCAGACATTTGGTTAGGCTTTAAACGTAAGGCAGCTGCTTCGAACGGGGCAACCATGGCACCACGTTTAGCAAATCCCAAATCACCACCACGTTTACCTGAACCCAAATCTTCCGAATAGACTTTCGCTAATTCTTCAAAACTCTCCCCTTTATCTACTCGACGGCGGAAATCCATCAGCTTCGTATACAATTCTTCCTTTTGATTTTTATTCGGCTTCGCAATACGAATAATATGACTAATTTCTACCTCAGCAGGCAAATAAGGCAAGGAATCGCGTGGAATTCCATTGTAAAAGGCTGCCACCTCTTTGGGGGTAATCTTTACTTCATCCGTAATTTTATCTTGCATTTTACGGCCAGTCAATTGTTCCTTTAGAGAAGAACGTAAATCTTCCTTCAAGGTAGCGATTGATTTACCATACGCTTCGACGATATTTTTAGCAGATCCATATTGACCTTCCATCTGTTCCATCCGGCTATTAAGTTCAGCCTCAATCCGCTTATCATCTACAATTACAGAGTCAATTTCAGCTTTAGCAAGCATCAATTTATTGACTACTAAGCCCTCTAAAATTTGGCAGCGATTAGGTGTATTTCCTTGACCACTCGTAATGTATTGTTGGTATTGATTTTCTACGTCCGACTTTAAAATGAAGTAGTTATCCACTTTTACAATAATGCGATCTAAAACCATTTTATTGTCTACCTCCTGTGCGAAAGAAGACAAACTCCCTACCACTAAACACAACCCTAAAACCCAACGAGTCAATTTCATAAATTTAATTTTTCAGTATTTTTTCTAATTCGGCATTATTCACGACTACTGGATATTGTTGCCTTAATTTAACTACCCACTCTTTTTCTAATTTCTCTTGAAATCCTCTAATCACTAATCCACGCGCTTCTTCAAAACTACGTAATCTTTCAGGCTCGATTTTCTTTACCTCTACCACAGCAAATTTACCGGTCGTTTCCCAAGGTTTAGTTCCAATCGACCAATCAATGGCGTCAATGATAGGAGAATCCCCCTTCTTAAAATATCCTTCCTTCACTTCCACACTTTTCGGTTTTAAAGCATTGAACTTTTTGACCAAATCCTCTGTACTAGAGGATAAAAAACGAAAAGAAACACGGGCATTTTTGTCTTTAACCGTTTTAGAAAGCGGCTTTAAATTAGCCTCATCTTTCTGTATGATTCGGTAAGACGCAATCCCTTTTTTGGTTAAATACTTCACTATTTGAGCTGAACGAACCTCTGATAAGCTATCGGCCTCTGACTCTTCCCGATGACCGGCTATTTCTACCAGATAATCTGAGTTTTTAGCGAGAGTAGCATATATTTCATCTAAAATTTGACCTGAAGGCTCCTTAAATTGAGATGATCCTAAAACAAAACCTACATCAGCTAATTTTTTATTCATCGCGAAAGGTGCATGTTTTAATTGGTTCACTACATCCGTTAGGGTTTTCTTAGAATCTGCTACAATTAATTTAGCCTCTAATCTAGCAGGAAGCACAAAAGAGGAGCGGTGCCCTACAAAATAACTTTGCTGCCCCAGTGAATCCAAAGACTTATTTATTACCTCCCGGTCAATCATTTTACTATACAAACTACCAATGTAAAATTCAGACATTTGCTCCTTAAAGGCAGGATATTTACTTTCTAAATTACCTTCTTCTAATTGCAATGTCTCTTTTTCAATCAATTCATCTAAGTATTTCTGCTCCGATTTAGCAGGCAAATAACCTAATGCTTTGATCCGTCTTCTTTTTTCATTTTGAACAAATGAATAGTAGTCGCCTACTGTATAAGACTTATCGAGTGCAGTAAACAAGGACTCTTTTAAAAAGGGCTCCTCCCCTGTTCTCTCGACACCCATACGCTCAAACGCAGCCTTTTTAACCGCCTCATTAACAGTTACCTTATTCTCCACGCGAACACGCTTCATAAAGGCATTTTTAATCAGCTCTTTTCTATCTGGATCGGTTAAAACCTTTTGCTTGATAAACTCAGACATATCTTCGAATGTCAGTAATGGCTTCTTATCTAATAATTTAAATATTTGCCAGCCTAGATTCGTACGAATTGGTTTAGAAACATCCCCTAATCGCTCTAATCCAAAAAGAGCATCTTGCAATTCTTCACTTAAATCAGACGAAAAATACCAACGTCTGATTTCTCCTCCACGACTCCGAGAATAAGGATCATCTGAATAATTCTTACAAACTAATTCAAATGATTCCCCCGCTTTCAAGTACGCTTCGACTTGTTCAATCTTCTTTTTCGCATCTACTTGCAAGCTAGTAGGTGCATCCACCGCAGCAGAAATAATGATATGAGCTAATCGAATTTTCCCAGAATTAGGACGTTGATTATTTACTTTAACAATATGGTATCCGCTAGCCGTTCTAAATGGCTTCGAATATTCTCCAATTCCAATGGAATAAATAGCATTCTCGAAATCATACGTTGTCTGAAGCGAGGTAATGTAGCCTAAGCCACCACCTTTAGGAGCGGATAATTCATCCTCCGAAAATTTAGACGCTAATTCACTAAAATCACCACCTGCCTTCAGCTTCTGATAGATATTCTCCATTTTCTGATAGGCAATAATGGTATCGGAAGGGCTTGGATTTTCACCGAGTTTAACGAGTATTTGACTTATTTTTTTCTCCTCTTTCATTCGCTGATAAGCCTCTTTCACTAAATTATCAGCCGTAGGCATATCAATCAAATAAGGAGTCGCTAATTCCTTACGAAAACTAGCGTATTCTTCTTTAAATTCTGTTTCATCAGCAATTTTCGCATTCTCAGCTGCTAAAATTTTTAATTGATAATCAATGTAATCAGTCAAAAACGCAGCTTGATTTTCCTTCGTAACACTATCAGATTCTACTAAAGACGTATAGGTTTTCAGGAATTCCTCTGTTGAGATTTTTTTGCTGCCTAGTTGAATAGGCGAATTGCTCTGAGAAATCAAAGCAAAGGGTGCAATCAATAATAATACAACAATTAATTTAAATTCTTTCATACCGGCTAATTAAGCGAATAAAATTACAAATAATCCCTGACAAACACGGTTATTCTACATTTATTTGAATAGTGTATTGATATTCATAAGCGTCTACTAATTTACGACCTCCCATCCATTTTCCTGATCGGGCAGACGAATTGACCGTTTCATAAGTCCATTGCGTTTCTGAAACACCGAGTAGATCTTGCTTATCCAATTCACTTACCCAATCTAAACCAAAGGAACCGGCTTTCATTCCCCACAAAAACCAAGAAACAGGATTTTCAGCTGAACTTAATGCCAAAGGTATAGCCAATACTCCGCTCACCGTATTAAATCGATTCACCCATTTCTTAGCTGGCTGGTAATCTTCTATTTCGAAGAGGGAAAGCTGAAAACTAGCTTTTTGGCCTTGTTTTAAACGAACCTCTACTTTTTTTATTGTATCTAATCGAATGACCTGCCCATTCTTCACTTTACCTAAGTAAGTCGAGAAAACCTGAACTGGCCTAATTTTGTCTCCCTCCAAGATCCCAATTGCGCCCACTAACACTAACTCATCCCCGAGAAATTCCTGCGTTTTCACCACCTTCAAGGTATTTAAATTGACTTGAATTCGTTTCTCATCCTGCTTATTTTGTTCTACAGACACCGGAATAGCAGACTTTCGGGAGCAAGAAAACAGGGACAGGAAGATAAAAAAGAGAATTATACGCATGGCGCAGGTTCTTGCTGGGTCAAACAATGAAAACTACCCTGCCCCCAAATAATCTCTCGTGCTGACAATCCAATCACTGGACGATCTGTAAATAAGGATCGTAATATTCCCAGTGCAACTTCGTCTTGCGGGCAATCAAAAATAGGCACTAAAACAGCTGCATTACAGATATAGAAATTCGCATAAGAACCCGGTGCCCTAAATCCATCGATCACCACCGCATCAGGCATCGGAATTTCGACAATCTGCAAAGGGGATCCATCTAACAAGGTCATTTGCTTTAATTCAGCCAAATTAGCCGCTAACACCGCGTGATTATCATCGGCTTCATTTGGCTCCACCATCGCAATTACCGTATTCGCATTCACAAAACGGACTGTATCATCAATATGGCCATCGGTATCATCACCCACAATTCCATCAGACACCCAAAGTACTTGTGATACCCCATAATAGTTTTTCAAATACTCCTCGATCTGCTCTTGACTCAGGTGTGGATTTCGATTCGAATTCAATAAACAAGAACGACTTGTTAACACCGTCCCTGCCCCATTAAAGTCTACCGATCCACCCTCCATAATAATTCCAGGTGAAACTGCAGGCAAACTCAATCGTGTGGCAATCGTTTGAGGCAACGCATTATCATCCGAAAATGGCGGATATTTCCCGCCCCAAGCATTGTATTCCCAATCCACCACTAAACGATCTGCACATCCTTCCTTCACTAAAAAGGCCGGTCCGTGATCGCGGCACCAAGCATCATTCGTAGATTGAATATTGAATTCTATTTTAGTTGAATCAATACCATAACTAGGCAATTGACTTTCGATAAAGTCCTGCAAGGCTTCAGAATTCACGTTAATTCTCACCTGTTCCCCCTGTGAAATCGCTTTAATTAAAGCAAAATATTCTGGGTACATCTGCCCTAGTTTCTCCTCTTGCCACGAATGATCATTGTGTGGAAAGGTGATCCAGGTGGCGAGGTGTGGGTGCCATTCGGCAGGAAAAAAGTATCCTTGTTCTTTCGGAAACATGGTCTTAGGCTTTTATTCGCTCTGCAATGATGCGCAGACCTTCTAAGGTTATTAATTTATTTACCTCATCGAAATAAGAGGCTAATGGGGTCAAAATGGAGGATAAACCGCCGGTTGCGACTACCTTCAAATCCCCTTTTTTATCTTCTTTTACCCGGCTAATCATTTCTTTAACCATCCCCACATAGCCCCATAATATACCTGCTTGAATGGCTGAAACCGTATCAGTTCCCAAGTTAAACTCAGGCATTTCTAATGGAACCTCCGGTAACTGAGCAGTTTGGGAGAATAAGGATTTCACTGCGGTCTTTAATCCAGGTGCAATGGAAACACCTTCCATTTTACCCGTCGCGTTGACTAAAGTAAAGGTTAAGGCCGTTCCAAAATCCACGATCAACACATTTGACTTATAATTTTCATGCGCATATACTGCGTTTGCAACTAAATCCGAACCTATTTCCTCCGGAACAATCACCTGGATATCTAAGGTCTCATATAATTTAGGTCGCATAACAGCCGGCGAATATCCGAGCCATAAGGCTAATCCACGCTGTATTTGAGGTGAAATCGAGGGTACTACGGAGGAGATCAAGGCCAAAGAAGGTAAGGTTTCACCCAAATCTTTGGATGCCCACTCCTTCTTAATCCAGTTTACCACGCCATTCGCGCTCCAAGGCTGGTGAGTAGGGGTTCTCAAAACTGCTTTCCAGGTTTTATCCCCATAAAAACCAAACACGATATCCGTGTTCCCCACATCCACAACTAATAACATCTGCTTGTTCGTGTTTTGTTTATAAATCTTTTTCTAATCCCGCTGATAAAATGGGGAAGCGTAACCAACTCTTTGGATCTAAACTGTAGTCATCCACGTGGAATCCGGGCGCATAGCGCTC
>CAJCBY010000212.1 GCA_903960725.1 uncultured Cytophagaceae bacterium
AGCATCTGTGGTAGGGTCAAAATAGACCGTTCCTGGTTTATTCGCCCCAAATTCCGCCAATGCTGTACGAATTACATTCGCCAGTGCTTCATTGTCTCCGTGTTCGATGGGCCGAATTTGCATGTGGTTTATTTTGCAGCTTTCTTCGCAGCGGGCTTCTTTTCTGCTTTTTCAGCTGGAGCAGCTTTTTCTGCCTTTGGTGCTTTTTCTGCTACTGGGAATAATTCCGGAGCATTGGCTGCCAAAATTAAGTACCAGCTTAATATTTTTTTGATGTCTGACGCGAATACGCGGTCTGTATCGTAGTTAGCAACTACCGTAGCTAAGGTGCTAAACAATTCAGCATCACTTGCTTTTTTTGCTTCAATCGGTAAAACGCCATTGAATTTAGCATGGATTTGCAAGAATAAATCTGCCAAAGGTAACGTGCTATCTTGGTGATCATCTAAATACAAGGAGATGTCTTTTAACACGGAAATACGTGTTTGTCCACCTACCACTGATTTTTGTTTTGCAGCGTCCAAAGTCTCCACAATCACACCCGTGCGCGTCGGTTTTAACACTTTGTACAATCCACTTTTTCCCGAGATATGGGCAACTTCATTCAATAAATCCATGTTTTTTCGCTTGTTATGGGGCAAAATTAGTACTATTTCCCTATTCTGTAAGGGGATGTTTGAATTAATTCATTGATAGAGGCTAAAATTTCCTCTCTACCCACATGCTTCTCAGCCGATGTAATAAAAAGTGGGGGCAATTCATCCCACATTTCTAAAAGGAAGTTTTTATACACCTCAACACTTTCATTTACCTGCTTTTGAGACAATTTATCCGCTTTCGTAAATACAATATAAAACGGAATTTCATCCTCAACCATGCGGCTCATAAACTCAATATCCACTGCCTGAGGCTTCAAACGAATATCCACTAACACAAATAAACAAGTCAAATTCTCCCGATGAATCAAGTAATCAAAGATCATTTTCTCAAACTCCTTCCTTTTCTCCTTGCTGACTTTGGCAAAACCATAACCCGGCAAATCCACTAAATACCACTTCTCATCAATGATGAAGTGATTAATCAACTGCGTTTTTCCCGGTGTCTGCGATGTTTTCGCTAATCCTTTATGAAAGGTCAACGAATTAATCAAGGACGATTTGCCCACATTTGAACGGCCAATAAAGGCAAATTCTGGAAATCTTGCGGGAGGACAATTCTTAAAGTCGGTGTTACTAGTAACGAATTTAGCGTTAATCTGAGCCATAGGGCGGGTGATGATGAAGGACAAAGGTAAGGAAAATAGTGGGCAGTAGACAGTAATCAGTAAACAGTAATCAGTATCCAGAGTAGACAGTAATCAGTAGACAGTAATCAGTAGCCAGTATCCAGAGTAGTCAGTAATCAGTAAACAGTAATCAGTAGCCAGTATCCAGAGTAGACAGTAATCAGTAGTCAGAATCCAGAGTAGTCAGTAGACAGTGATAATTTCTCTTTTTTATCAGTTTAAATCTTGTTTAATCATTTTTGAAATTAGTCTTTTGACAAACATTTAAAGGGGTGCGGTTATGAAGGTTTG
>CAJCBY010000213.1 GCA_903960725.1 uncultured Cytophagaceae bacterium
AAAAAGACATTTACAGCCCAAGAAAGATTAGAAAGGATGAAAATGGCGGCGGCCACTTTTTTCACGATTCCTGGACCTAAACTGATTTGGCAATTTGGGGAGTTAGGTTATGATATTTCGATCAATGAGAATGGTCGCACCGGTGTGAAACCATTGAAATGGAACTATGCTCAAGAAGCGGAACGGGCTAAATTACTAAAAGTCTATCAACATTTAGGGGCCTTAAAATCATCCAAACCTATATTTACAACGACCGATTTTACCGTGGGTGCACTTTCCGCAGTGAAGCGAAATTTATTAACAAGTGGATCAGATTACTTGTTAGTCGTAGCTAATCCGGATGTAAATGCGCAGGTCATTTCAGCGAGTTTCCCTAAAAAAGGCACCTGGTATGACTATTTTAGCGGGAAATCAGTTGAAATAAATGATGTGGAGGCGAAGATGAGTTTACTGCCAGGAGAATTCCATTTACTGACGAATGTGGCCTGGAATACCACAAATCTAGGCTTAGTACCTTGGTCTACCCCTGACTTTAATATCATGGGCGTGGAGGACGAATCGTACAGCATTAAGCTTTATCCGAATCCTGCCCGAGACAGAGTTCAATTAGATTGGGATTCCCCAGAAGTAGGTGAAACAACGTTGAAGTTTGTGGACGCAATGGGTCGAGAGGTATATCAGAAAAATGTGTTTCAAACAAAGGGCTTAAATTCGACTACTATTTCAGTTGAGCATATGTCCAAAGGAATCTATTTCATTCAAATTAATAAACAGCGCGCTAAATTATTGATCCAGTAACATGAAAAAAATCGCCTTCTTTCTGCTGTTCGCCAGCCCACTAGTTGCTCAAACAAAAGCTGATCTATCTGGTGCTGCAAACCTGTTTGATTTAACTTTTACGACGCAAGAATTAGATACACTCTATTCGGATGTCGTGGATAATCTAGCGAACTATAAGGCGATGCACGCGCTGTCGTTGAATAATAATGTCCCATTGAGTCTTTGGCAAAGCCCAAAACTTCCGGGGATGAAATTTGATCAGACGCAGCGGCCGGTGGTTTGGCCAGTGGTTCGGGCGAAATTACCTACTCAACAATCTGATTTAGCTTTCTATTCCATCGATCAGCTGGCACATTTGATCAAGACGAAACAAATTAGCTCGGTGGCTTTAACCTCTTTTTTTATTGAGCGAATTAAGGCGCACGGCCCCACCTTACAATGTGTAATTAGTGTGCAAGAAGACATCGCTTTAGCTCAAGCACGTCAAGCAGATAAGGAAATTGCCGCGGGTAAGTACCGCGGTTTATTGCATGGAATCCCTTACGGTTTGAAGGATTTATTTGCGGTGAAAGGCACCAAAACGACTTGGGGCGCCGCACCTTACAAGGATCAGGAAATTGATGAAGATGCCTATGTGTATGCTAAATTAAAAGAATCTGGCGCCGTTTTAGTCGCGAAATTCACCCTAGGCGCCTTGGCGATGGGGGATTATTGGTACGGAGGACGAACGAAAAATCCATGGAATTTAAATTACGGATCGTCTGGTTCTTCTGCTGGATCTGCCTCTGCCACCGTGGCAGGTTTAGTTCCATTTGCTATTGGGACGGAGACTTGGGGTAGCATCGTTTCGCCTTCCACGACCTGTGGGGCGACGGGCTTGCGACCTACTTTTGGGAGTATTTCTCGTTCCGGAGCGATGGCTTTAAGTTATAGTTTAGATAAAGTAGGTCCCATCTGCCGCTCGGCTAACGATGCGGCCATCGTATTTCACTACCTGCATGGGACGGATGGGAAAGATTTAGCGGCCGTCACCATGCCCTTTAATTACCAGGCAAATCGCACGATGAAGGGAATGAAGATTGCGTATGCTAAAAACTATTTTGACAAAATTAAAGATACCACTCGAAGTGAATGGAAGGTATTAGCGGATCTAAAAAAGCAAGGCGTGCAATTAATTCCAGTGGAATTTCCGGACGAGAAAGCCTATCCATTTAACATCATGGACGTCGTAATCGGGGCAGAATGTGCGGCACAATTCGACGAGGTGACGCGTAAAAACATCGATGATCAATTGACCCGCCAAACCAAATACGACTGGCCTAACCAATTCAGAACCGCTCGTTTTGTGCCTGCAGTGGAATACATCAATGCCCAACGCCACCGTTATGTATTAATGCAAAAAGTGAACGAGGTCGTTTCTCAATACGATGCCATCATTTGCCCATCCCGTGGAGGCGGAAATCAATCGGCGATTACGAATTTAACAGGCCATCCCGTGGTTTGTGTACCCACCGGTTTAGATGCGAAAAGCGGCCTACCTACCGGGATTTCATTCGTGGGGAAATTATATGACGAAGGTACTCTTTTGCGCATTGCCCAATTTTACCAAGATCACACAGCGCACGACGAAGTGCATCCAGATAAATTCCTGAATTGATTGATTTGTAGTAGTTTATAAATTTATTTATTTCTAATTTAGAAAAAAATAAACCTATAAAACTATTGAATCATGAGCATCTCACGACGAAGCTTTTTGGAAAAAAGCGCCTTAGCATCTAGTTTTTATATAGTACCTCGCCATGTTTTGGGAGGGAAAGGATTTTTAGCTCCTAGCGATAAATTGTTAGTAGCCGGTATAGGAGTGGGAGGAAAAGGAAAATCGGATTTGAAAAAATTCTATGAAAGTGGGAAGGCTGAAATTGCATTTCTTTGCGATGTAGATGATCGCCAAGCGAAGGACTCTGTAGCCGCTTATCCAAAGGCAAAATACTATAAGGATTGGCGTAAAATGATGGAGGTCGAATCGAAAAATTTCGATGCGGTTTCTGTTTCAACACCAGATCATAACCACGCGGTTCAGGCGATGGCTGCCATGCAATTAGGCAAACACGTATACGTTCAAAAACCGATGACTCACGATATTTATGAGGCGCGCATGTTAACGGCGGCGGCTGATAAATACAAAGTGGTGACGCAAATGGGGAACCAGGGTTCTTCCGGAGATGGTGTTCGTCAATTAGTGGAATGGTTTGATGCGGGAATTATAGGGGATGTGCATACGGTCCAAATTTGGACAAACAGACCCATCTGGCCACAAGGAATTCCTTGGTCTACTGCGAAACCACCGGTACCAGCAGGATTAGACTGGGATTTATGGTTAGGAACCGCACCTTATAAAGATTATGTTGATAATTTAATTCCAGGCTCTTGGAGAGGCTGGTGGGATTATGGCACGGGCGCATTAGGGGATTTAGGTTGCCATTTAATGGAAGCTCCGTTCCGCGTTTTGGGATTAAAATATGCCTCAGATGTGCAAGCAAGCGTAGGAAGTGTATTCACAGCATTTGGCCAAAGAGGGGTCTTCCCAGACAGCTGTCCTCCATCAAGTCATGCGACGTTAACATTCCCTAAAACCGATAAAACCAAAGGACCTGTGACCATGCATTGGATGGACGGCGGTATAAAACCAGAACGTCCAGAAGAATTAGGTCCAGATGAACTATTTGGGGATGGAAACTCAGGCATTTTATTCATCGGAACGAAAGGTAAAATGATGGCCAGCGAATACGCGGCTAATCCACGTTTATTACCTCTTTCTAGAAATCAAGAAGTCAAGGTGAAGCAAAAATTAGAACGCGTACCGGGCAGTGCAGATGGTCACTATGCGCAGTGGGTAGAAGGTGCGATTGCTGGTTACGGAAACAAACAAATGAGTTCGTCATTTGAAATGGCAGGACCATTAACGGAAGCGATCTTGATGGCAAACTTAGCCATTCGCGTAGCCGATATGCCATTCCCTCGCCCTACCGGCAAAGGAAATCACTACCCAGGTTCAAATACAAAATTGCTATGGGATAATCAGAACATGCGCGTAACAAATTTTGATGCCGCAAACCAATTCGTGAAACGTACGTATCGCGAAGGCTGGAGTTTAGGCGTTTAAAAAGTATTTAGGTGAGGTCTCATAGAATTTGATTAATTTCAACTTCTATGAGATTTCTATTTTTACTACTGATTAGCGGCAGCATATTTGCCCAAAAAAAGGTGTCAGACCACATTCTTTCATCTGAATCTATTCATGGTCAAGCTGCGTATTTAACTACTCCCTTCGTTACGGCGGGTGATAAATTATACCTCGTGGGCCACCAAGATGGATCGTTTCCGCCATTGGGTTGGCACGTGAAGGATGAGATGGGGGGTATTTGGGCTCATCCCATTAAACTAGTAGATGGCTTTGAAGCCTCGTATACCGACCGAGGAAAGGTCGTTTCATTAGATCAGGCATCCCAATTTATTAATTATCCTTTTGCAAATCAGCAGGTATATACAGGATCAGAAATCCAAGTGCAACGATTTCAATTCGTTCCCGATGGGAAGAAGGCGGTCTATGTGGAATATCTTTTTACGAATAAAACATCAGTTAAAAAATCCATACAATTTTCGATAAATACGCGTTCGAACCTACGTCCGGTCTGGATAGGGGAACGAACCGGGATGCTAGATTCGAAGGATTTTGCTCGATTTAAAGAGGGCAAAACGGTGATAAAGGATTCGGCAAATACCTGGTTTGCCGTAGTGGGGAGTAATTTGCCTGCTAAGTCCGAGGCATTGCCGCGTCTCCCAGCAAAGCCGCATGTATCGGTAACGAAATCAACCTATTCACTCGAGATTCCTGCTGACGGAAGTATATCATTCCCTTTTGTCATAGCGGGTTCTATTGTTTCTGAATCAGAGGCAATAGCCACTTTTGCGACTGTATTAGAAAATGGACCCTCTTTAGCCCTAGCTAAAAAACGACGCTATCAAAAAATAGCTGCACAATCTGAAATCCAGCTCTCGGATCCCGTATTAACCAAAGCCCTTCGCTGGTTGAAATACAATGCCGATTGGCTCATCAATGACGTGGATGGGATCGGTCGCGGCATTACGGCGGGGATGCCGGATTATCCCTGGTTTTTTGGCGGAGATATGACCTATTCTTTACAAGGATTAATCTCTTCTGGCAGGAAGGATATTGCTTACAGTACCATTGAATTAATTGCCAAAATCTCAGAGAAAACGAATGGAAACGGTCGTATCGTGCACGAAGTCAGTACGAATGGATCTGTTTATAATCCAGGAAATATCAATGAAACACCCCAGTTTGCTTCTTTAATCTACAAGGTTTATTCGTGGACTGGTGATCGCGCTTTTTTAGCCCAATATTTTCCTCTGGTAGAAAAAGGCTTGAGCTGGTTAATGGAGCAAGACAAAGACCGCAACCTCATTCCAGATGGTAATGGCATGATGGAGATACACGGGTTGGATTCCGAGATGATTGATGTGGCTGCCTACAGCGGGAAGGCTTTTTTAGATGCTTCTAAGATGGCGGAGGCCTTGGGTCGCAAGGAGTTAGCGCGGCAGTATATGGCGAATTATGAAGCCATTCGAATAAAAATTAACCGCGATTTTTGGGTGCCCTCTTCTAATTCTTTTGCAGATTTTTTAGGGACAAAAGCTCAGGCATTGCGCTTAACGCAAGATGCCATTGAAAGAGCTCGCGGATTAAAAAATGATTGGGCCGTGGAGGAATTGCAGGCATTACAAAAGCAAATTACAGCGAATCCAGATACCTCGAAACGAGGCTTTGTTTTACATCACAATTGGGTGGTGAATACGCCCATGGAGACAGGATTAGCTGACTCAGAAAAAGCTTTAACAGCCTTGAAAACTGCGGAAAAGTTCCGCAATAAATTTGGAATGTATGTGACCGGAATTGATCGTTCCGCGAATTCAGATAAAGCGGAATCATATGCTGCCAAAGTCGGTAAATCCGAATTCACTTACACCGGTACCGTCATGACCTTACCCACTGGTGTGCAAGCGATTTCCGAGAATAATTATGGACACCCTAACGCTGCCTATGATTTAGTCCAACGGATGTTGCGCACGTTCTCCTTCGCCTTGCCCGGTTCGATGTACGAAGTTTCGCCTGATTATGGGATGATGACCCAGGCTTGGAATAGTTATGCATTTGAGGTGCCGGTGATTCAACAGTTTTTTGGAATTCAACCTTTGGCCTATAAAAAGGAGATTCATATACATCCATCCTGGCCAGATTCGCTTCCTTCAGGCTCGATCAAAGAAGTGGAAATAGGTGATAATTCTATTGATATTTCTTATGTTCGAGGCACGAAAAAAAGTACGTATAAGTTACGTCAGAAAAAGAATTGGACCCTTTATTTTAGTCCCGAACTAGGTGCCTATAAGCGCTGGGTGTTAGATGGTGAAATCGTGAAACCAAAAATGATAGATGGTCGCCCTACTCTACGCCTTAAAGGCTTCCGTCACAATCTCGTTTTATTTGAGTAGAGCGCGATTTTTGACCGTTAAATTAATCGTGTTGAAAGTTTTTGGTTATTCTTTTAATAGCAGGTAATTTCACTATCCTAATCAATTGATTTAGGTCGTTTTACCCCGATTAAATGAGTGCATTAAAAACAATTATTCTGGTTCTGATTTCTTTTTGTGCCTTCTCACAAAAAATTTACACACCCTTTTTTCGCTACAAGAGTTTTGTGCCTGCTATAGATACTGCAGCCACGGCAAGTAATGAAGTGCTTGAAATTAGACGTAGGTTATCGGAGGAAAAAGACCCTTGGAAAAAACGGCAATTGACGATTGCCGCTAATAATTACCAGTGGTTAGAAGGCTTAAAAAAGAAGTATAAAATTATTTTAGTCAATATTCCCTCTGCCACACTTCAAGTTTTCGATCATGGTAAGAAACAAGTAACGATGAAAGTGGTCGTAGGGAAGAAAAGAACGCCTACATCTACCTTGTTGAGTTCACTAAATCAATTGACGGTAAACCCGTATTGGTATGTGACTCGAAATATTGCAACCCGTGAAATGTTGCCTCGTATCATCAAGAATGCGGGCTATTTAAAGAGAAATAGTATACGTGTGTTAGATTCTACGCACAAAGTGGTAGATCCAGCCTCCGTGAATTGGAGTGGTTTGAGCCGCGGTAATTTTCCCTATACGTTACGCCAAAACAGTGGCAACGCAAATTCCTTAGGATCCTTGAAATTTCAATTCAACAATCCCTATTTTCTTTACCTACACGACACCGATTCTAAGCATCTTTTTGCCAAAGAAAATCGCTTTTTTAGCCACGGATGTGTCCGAGTAGAAAAGCCACTTGAACTAGCCTCTTTAGTGCTAAACACAAAACAGGATTTAATTAAGGCTGATATTCAAAAGAAGAAGACTAAAAATATCTCTATCGACTCTAAAGACCCTTACCTTGTTATTTTTTGGTACACCATAGTGGATTTTGACTCATCAGGAACATTGAAATATTTTCCGGATGTATACAAACGGTATTAATCCAACAACCTAATTTTACCTAGGTTTGCAATAATATCCGATGCCACCAAGCTAGATTTCGATTGTGTTTCTACAGCAATGTCTGCCGCTAATCCATGTACATACACCGCTAGGCATGCTACTGTTGCATTCTCGTATCCTTGCGCACAAAGTGCCGCTGTAATACCCGTTAACACATCGCCAGAACCCGCTGTCGCCATTCCATCATTTCCCGTCGTATTCACAAACTGTTGACCAGATGGCAACGAAACCAACGTAGGAGAGGACTTTAAAATCAAATTCGTCGAATGCGCATGCGCAAAAGCAAAACTCTGCTGTTCACTATTACCAGAGAACGTCTGAATCCGCGCAAATTCACCAATATGCGGCGTCAAAATATGCCTCTCATTCAGCAAACTCAATAAGTCAGGATTCAATCCCAAAATACTAGGCGCATCCGCATCCAGCACCAAAGGACCTACATAGTTTTCTAACAAATAGCGCACATTTTCAACCGCGTCCTCTGAAAACCCAATTCCAGGCCCAATCGCAATCGCATCAAAACTACTAAGATCCAATTCTTTTAAAGGAGCAATCGTATACATGATTTCAGGATTTCCACCGAGTAAAGCCGTGATTCCATCCACCGGAATCATCGCCGTTACTAACCCACAACCCGCGTGCAAAGCTGCTCTCGCACAAAGAATACCTGACCCCACCTTCCCAGGACTTCCCGCTATCACCAGCACGTGTCCAAACGTTTTCTTGTGACCCTTCGTAAGGCGGTGTTTCGTGTGGGCGGCTACCCAGTTGTTGTCTATTTGATTCATGAGTACTTAGGTTGTATTCTGTAATGTAGTTTAAAATAGATATTAATTGAATTTGCTGACCGTTTAATAAATTTTCTTAGTTAATAATTTAACCTTACTATAAATTGATTTTTAATAATAAACATAAACAACGGTTATGATGAATTCATTCAGATTTTTTCTTTTAGCTTCCATTACTTCTTTTTTGTTC
>CAJCBY010000214.1 GCA_903960725.1 uncultured Cytophagaceae bacterium
GAGGATAAAAAGCTTAAAATTGTCAACCTCGGATCCTCCGCAAACATGCATTTCTTGGATCCGAAAAAGCGCCAAAGTAACCTAGACGATGCCAAGAAATACATTGAACTCGCCCATCAATTAGCCTGTCCATTTATACGCGTTTTCCCCAATGATTTGCCAAAAGAACAGGACGAAAAAGCGACTATCGCCGTCATCATTTCAAGCTTGGTTGAATTAGGTAATTTTGCGAAATCCAGCGGTGTAAAAGTGTTGCTTGAGTCGCATGGAAAAGTAATTAAGAGCGACATGCTTTTGCACATTATGCAAGAAGCGAATCAGGCAAATGTAGGGTTGGTTTGGGACTTCTTTAATATGTGGTCAGTGACAAAAGAGGCTCCAACTGAGATGTATAATCAACTGAAAAAATACATCTTCCATACGCACATTAAAGATGCGATGTTAACCGAAAAAGGCGAAACGTATACGCTGTTAGGCGAAGGTAATGCGCCTGTAAAAGAGGCATTGCATGCGTTAAAAAGCGGTGGGTATGCGGGTTATTATAGTTTTGAGTGGGAGAAGCTTTGGCATCCTGAAATTCAAGAGCCAGAAATTGCGATTCCCCACTTTTCTAATAACTTCGCTACCTACTGGAAGTAATCATGAGTCTAAAGGATAAAAATACATTTGACGCCATAGTAATCGGTTCCGGAATCAGCGGAGGTTGGTCTGCAAAAGAGCTCACCGAAAAAGGCTTAAAGACCTTACTTTTAGACCGCGGTCGGGATGTAAAACACGTGACGGATTACCCTACCACAATGCACAATCCCTGGGACTTTCCCCATGCGGGCCAGGCGCCGATAGCGCTGAAAAACGAGTACAAAATCGCGAGTAAGAATTATATTTTTTCGGAGGCGACGGCTCATTTTTTGACCAAAGACGGAGAACAGCCTTACATCCAAGACAAGCCCTACGATTGGATTCAAGCCTATCACGTGGGCGGGCGCTCCCTTTTATGGGGCAGACACACGCAGCGTTGGAGTGATTTTGATTTTACTGGTCCGGAGCGCGATGGTTTCGCGGTCGACTGGCCCATTCGCTATAAAGACATCGCGCCTTGGTATAGCCATGTAGAAAAATTTGTGGGGATTTCGGGTAATAAAGATGGCCTAGAAACCTTGCCAGACGGCGACTTTATTAAGCCCTATGAGTTGAGTTGTGTAGAGAAACATTTTGGCCAAAAAGTGATCCAAAAATACCCTGATCGACACGTCATCATCGCGCGCACAGCAAACCTCAGCCAGGCAGATAAAATCCACCAATCCGTGGGTAGAAGTCAATGCCAAAACCGCAACCTCTGCGAGCGCGGCTGTCCCTATGGCGGCTATTTCAGCAGCAATTCTTCGACCTTGCCGGCTGCCTACCAGACAGGTAATTTAACGCTAAAACCACACTCGGTGGTTCATTCGATTATCTACGACGAAAAGAAAAATAAGGCAACGGG
This sequence comes from uncultured Cytophagaceae bacterium, assembly GCA_903960725.1. Classification (GTDB taxonomy): domain Bacteria; phylum Bacteroidota; class Bacteroidia; order Cytophagales; family Spirosomataceae; genus Aquirufa. The sequence goes on from CAJCBY010000214.1 coordinate 1,484, forward strand.
AGTGCGGGTGGTAAATGCGCTGACAAACGAAATGGAAGAGTATTATGCGTCGATCATATTTGTGAACGCATCGCCTTTGGCCACTAACTTAATCCTCTTAAATTCCACGTCATCACGCTTCCCGAACGGACTCGGAAATGACTCCGGCATCTTAGGAACGCACCTGGCCTTCCACAGTTACCGCGGCAGAATCACGGCAGAATACGATGGGGATTTAGACAAAACAACTAGTGGGAAGCGGCCCACATCGGGCTACATTCCGCGCTTCAGAAATGTCTACAAGCAGGAAACAAATTTTCTAAGAGGCTACGCAAGTAATTTATCTGCCACGCGCGTGATCGAAAACGCAAATAAAGACTTCGTAGGGGAGTCGTTAAAAAATTCCCTTTTAGCCCAAAAACTAGGCAACTGGCACATCAACGTGGGGATGATGGGCGAGAC
>CAJCBY010000215.1 GCA_903960725.1 uncultured Cytophagaceae bacterium
TAGATATCGGACCTAAATCCATCGCTTTATTCCAAGAAACGATCGCAAAATCAAAAACAATCCTTTGGAACGGTCCTATGGGCGTATTTGAATTCTCTAACTTCGCTATCGGAACGAACGCCATTGCAGATGCTGTGGTTAAAGCGACTGAAGAAAATGGCGCTTTCTCTCTTATCGGAGGGGGTGATTCAGCTTCTGCGGTTAATAATGCAGGCTACGGAGATCGCGTAAGTTACGTGTCTACTGGTGGTGGCGCGCTCTTAGAATACATGGAAGGTAAAACCTTACCAGGGGTAGCAGCTCTAGAGGCATAAAAACCTAATTTTAGTTAAAATGCGAGAAGGCGAGGAAACATTCCTCGCCTTTTTTGTATTTTAGTATTTTGACACGGATTCCTTCATGATTCAGCATAAAAACCCTGCCTACCTACGCGCCAGCTACTTAAGTCTTGATAGCCGCCAAATTTACGATCCAGCTAAAACTGCCTTCTTTGCGGTTAACGGTCTTAATCACGATGGGCACCAATATGTAGAATCCTTGTATGCGAAAGGAGTTCGTGAATTTATTGTAGAAGAATCGGCCTGGCATGGCTCATTGGCGGAAAAAGCGGCCAAATGGGAACAAACGAATATATATGTAGTCGAAAACAGCATTAAAACGCTGCAGATTATTGCAAAACATCACCGGGAGCAATTCAATTTCCCGGTAATAGCCATCACCGGATCGAACGGTAAAACCATTTGTAAAGAATGGCTTGCCACCCTTTGCGGCTCCCGTTATAAGGTGGTTAAAAGTCCTAAGAGTTATAATTCCCAAATAGGGGTTCCACTATCTCTCTGGGCTATTCAAGAGAAACACAACTTAGGTATTTTTGAAGCAGGTATTTCCCAAAAAGGCGAAATGAGCAAAATTGAAACAATGCTCCAACCCGACTACGGCATTTTTACGCATTTTGGTGAGGCACACGGCTCTAATTTCACTTCAGATGAGGAGAAACTAAGAGAAAAGCTACAACTCTTTAAAAGGGCAAAAAAACTTGTCTATCGAATCACTAATCTACAAGATGATCCCATCAAACGAATCATGCAAGAAACTAACCCCTCTTGCGAACTCATCGGATGGAATACCATTAGCCCGGACAAAGGCTTGTTCACTTTTTGGCAAACTAAAGGAAAGACAGCCCAAATCAAAGTAATAAAGGCCGCTCAAAGTGAAACGTTTATCGACAGTCTAATCGATTTTAACGATGACGCTTCATTAGAAAACAGTACACATTGCCTCATCATGGCATCGATTCTAGGCCTCAGCCGAGAAGAATTAAGTATCAAATCACACGGATTAAAGCCCATTTCTATGCGTTTAGAGATGAAAGAAGGCTTACGTGGAAATACCTTAATCGATGACTCTTACAACAATGATTTAGACGGCCTAAGGCTAGCATTACCCCTTTTGAAAAAAAATAGTACGAAGAAAAGTGTATTAATTCTGAGTGATTTTATAGAAACAGGCATTCCTGAAGAAGAACTATACACAACCATTGCCACCTTGATCCATCAGCATAAAATAGATCGAGTGATTGGTATAGGCGATCAAATAAACCGAAATAAAAGCTTTTTCAAAGAAATAGACGTTTATCACAATACAGAAGACCTAATCTCGTCAGGACATTTAAATACAATCAGCCAAAGCCAAATTCTTCTAAAAGGGGCTAGAAAATACAATTTTGAAAAACTAGCCAATAGACTCGAAAATAAGTCCCATAGAACACAGCTAGAAGTCAATTTAGACGCCATACAACACAATCTTACGTATTTTAAGAAAGATATAGGCCCTGGAACAAAATTAATGATGATGGTCAAAGCTTTTGCCTATGGCACGGGCGCCATCGAAATAGCCACATTATTACAAAATAGCGGTGTAGATTATTTAACCGTAGCCTATACAGATGAGGGAGTTTACTTACGTAAACAAGGAATATATCTCCCCATCATGGTTATGAATCCTCAAATTGATGATTTAGATATACTAACAGAGCATGGGTTGGAGCCCGAAATTTATAGCTTCGAACTACTGAAAGCCATCGACGAATACGGAACTCAACAAGGTAAAAATATCAAAATCCATATCAAGCTTGACACGGGCATGAAAAGGTTAGGTTTTGACAGTTCTGAAATTGAAGAATTAAGCGAAAATTTAGCCCAAATGCCACATTTATGGGTAGCTAGTATTCTAAGCCATTTAGCCGCCGCAGACAGTCCTCAACACGCTGCATTTACAGAGGAACAAGTTGCAAAATTCAACCTCGCAGCCGCCAAAATAGAACGTAGCCTAGGCTATCAAACTATCAAACATATCGCTAACTCGGCTGCCATCTCGAATTTCCCATCGGCACGCCTTGATATGGTCCGCTTAGGCATCAGTTTATATGGAATTACAGGTAATCCGACCGTAAAACAAAGGCTAGAAAACGTATTAACGTTAAAAACATCCATATCTCAGATCAAAAACATAGCTCTAGACGAGACAATCGGCTATGGAAGACGTGGCAAACTAGCCGGATCCGGACGCATAGCAACCCTCGCCATTGGTTATGCAGATGGCTATTCCAGAGCCCTTGGTATGGGTAAAGGAAGCTTCGAAATCAAGGGTCATTTATGCCCTACTGTTGGATCCATTTGTATGGATATGTGCATGGTAGATATTAGTGA
>CAJCBY010000216.1 GCA_903960725.1 uncultured Cytophagaceae bacterium
AATGGTTTTAATACAGCTTCATCTCCCGTTAAAAAGAAATCATATTGTTTCGTCACAATACTTTCCATCGTCTTCATCAACGTACCTTGGCGTTGCTGAATGGCAGAAATAAACCAAGAGGCAGAGTCTAATTTATGCTTGATAAACGTAACAGCCTCCTTGATATCTTTTTGCTGCTTATCGCCTTTATCGTAGGTCTGCAACATCTCTTGGAAAGCGCGGGAAACACGAAGTTCTGGTGCGTTTTTGCCGTTGATTTTGATCTCGATCTTGCCGTTTTGGTTCGTGATGATGAAATCCGGCTGTAAATAAGGGGCAATGGGTGCGTCGTCTCCTCCACCTGGTTTGGGGTTCAAATGAGTGATGACTTGCATGGCTTTTTTAAGCTCCTCTTCTGTGATGGCAAGTTTGGAGAGCAATATGCTAAAGTGCTTTTTGGAGAACTCTTCGAAAAAATCATCCACTAAACGAATGGCAGTCAAATGGGCCGGTGCGTCAGACTCCTTGCGGTGCAGTTGCAGCGAAAGACATTCCTGTAACGTGCGAGCGGCGATACCGGCTGGATCCAAGGATTGCACTTTGAATAATATCTGTTCAACCTCATCGTAATCAGTCTCAAAACCTTGGGTGAAGGCAAGATCGTTCACGATACTTTCGATATTTCGGCGCAAATAACCGTCCTCTTCCAAGGAGCCAATGATTTGCTGCGCTAGTATTTCTTCACGCTCGGTTCGAACGACGTAGCGGATTTGGTTTAATAAATATTCCTGGGTGCTGGATTCAGTTGCCAAAGGACGTTCCCGCGTCTCCTCATTGGGATCATAGGAATCTCCGGCCATCTTATAACCGGCATAGTCATCTTGCAGGTAATCCCCCACTTCCATCTCCTCGCGTTCCAGATCATCTAGTGTTTCACGTGGCTCCTGTTCCTCATTATGATCTAAACCCTCCTCTAATGCTGGATTATCCTCTAATTCCTCCTCGATCCTAGCCGCTAATTCTGCGGTAGGAATCTGCAACAACTTGATATATTGTATCTGTTGTGGCGAGAGGTTCTGTTGTTGATTCTGTTTTAAGGATAATCCCTGCATTGTCTAAATAATCTACTCCAAAGATAAGCCGATTTTTAATTACAAATAAATAAAATAAATCGGTTTTTTATCCGTATTTTTGAGGGTTATTGCCTCTATTGAGGCCTTTTTATTAATAATGCCCGAGTCATTTATGCAAATCAAAGAAATACTAGGTTTAACACCCACGCAGCAAAGCATCGTCGTGAAAGGTTGGGTTCGTACGAAAAGAGTTTCCTCTTCTGTCGCGTTTATTGCGATGAATGATGGGTCGACCATCCACAATATACAAGCAGTGGTATCCGAGGGAACTGTTTCAGAAGAAACGTTGAAATTAGTGACTACCGGGTCTTGTATCGCCGTTACGGGTAAATTAATTGCTTCACAAGGACAAGGCCAAAGCGTAGAAGTGGAAGTCGTTTCCATCGAAGTATACGGAACAGCAGATCCAGAAAAATACCCGTTACAGCCTAAAAAACACTCATTAGAGTTCTTGCGCGAGATTGCGCACTTACGTCCTCGGACAAACACTTTCTCAGCTATATTGCGTATTCGCCACGCTTTGGCCTATGCGATTCATACGTATTTTAACAATAACGGTTTCTTCTATTTGCACACGCCTATCATTACGGGGTCGGATGCTGAGGGAGCGGGTGAGATGTTCCGCGTGACGACTTTGGACCCTATCAACCCACCCTTAACGGAAGAAGGAAAAGTAGATTACAAGGAGGATTTCTTTGGAAAAGAGACGAATTTAACGGTTTCAGGACAATTAGAAGGGGAATTAGGGGCGATGGCTTTGTCCAAAGTATACACCTTCGGACCTACCTTCCGTGCCGAAAATTCAAATACGACCCGCCACTTAGCGGAGTTCTGGATGATCGAGCCAGAAGTAGCCTTCAACGAATTAGTAGACAACATGGATTTAGCGGAAGACTTCACTAAATTCTGTATCAAATACGCTTTAGATCACTGCGCAGACGATATCGCGTTCTTAGAAAAGCGCTTAATCGAAGAGGAAAAAAATAAAAAGAAGGAAGAACAAACGGAATTAAGTTTGTCGGAGAAGTTACGTTTTGTAACTGAAAACGAGTTCGAACGTTTGACCTATACAGCGGCCATCGACATTTTATTGAATTCAAAAGCGCACAAGAATGGTAAATTCGTTTATCCAGTAGAATGGGGAATCGACCTTCAGTCTGAGCACGAGCGCTATTTAGTGGAGAAACACTTCAAAAAACCGGTTATCTTAACGAACTACCCGAAAGACAT
>CAJCBY010000217.1 GCA_903960725.1 uncultured Cytophagaceae bacterium
GAGCGGTTTTAGTGATGGCTATTTGGGCGGTTATCGTCTTCTTACTTGTCGCAGTTCCACGCATTTTACTGAATTTAATGCTTTAAGAGCACAGAAATATGAAAGAATACGGATCGAGTGTTCAAAAATTAGTGAACTACATTTTGACGATTGCCGATGAAGAGCAACGGACAAAATACGCTTTTTTGATGGTAGAGGTGATGAAACAAATTCACCCGAATATGAAGGACAACAGCCAAGATTATTCGAAGAAGCTTTGGGATGATTTATACATCATGTCGAATTTCGAATTGAATGTGCAAGGTCCCTTCCCTTCTCCATCTCCAGAATCAGTAGGAAAAGCACCACGTAAAGTGGCTTATAACCAGCATAACTTACGTTTCAAGCATTATGGTCGTAACGTCGAATTATTAATTCTGCGTGCCATTGCGGAGGAGAAATTAGAGGATAAAAAGATTTTAGTTGCCTACATCGCCCGACTAATGAAAGGTTTTTATGTGACCTGGAATAAGGAATCGGTGGATGATGCGGTGATTTGGCAAAACATTAAAGAAATGTCTGAAAACTTATTAGGCACTATCGTAGACGAGCTTTCACAAGAAGGTTTAGGGCACGCGAAGGTGGCAAATAACGCTAGAAACGCCTACAACGCACCAGAATACCCGAATAGCAATAACAATAACAACCGGAACAATAACTACCGGAAGAATAACTTCAGAAGCAACAACAATAACAACAACCGAAATAACAATTTCCGTAAAAATAAGTAATCATTTATGGCATCATTTAAAGTAACCGGTGGCCGCCGTTTAAAAGGAGAAATTACTCCTCAAGGAGCAAAAAACGAAGCATTACAGATCTTGTGTGCCGTGGTTTTAACAGCAGAGCCTGTAACCATCCACAATATCCCGAACATTCGCGACGTCAATCAATTAATTGATTTATTAGGCGATATGGGCGTGAGCATGCGTCGTTTATCCGAGTCCAGCATTGAATTCGATGCCTCTCAAGTGAATATTGATTACTTAGATTCAGATACTTACAAGAAGAAAGCAGCTGCGCTTCGTGGTTCGGTAATGCTATTAGGACCTACTTTGGCCCGTTTCAAAAAAGGACGCATTCCTTCCCCAGGTGGAGATAAAATCGGCCGTAGAAGATTGGATACCCACTTCTTCGGGTTCATGAAGTTAGGCGCAAAGTTTAACTATAGCGCAGAAGATGGTGGAATCTACGAAGTAGATGCCTCTGAATTACAAGGTGCTTATATGTTATTAGACGAAGCATCGGTAACAGGTACGGCAAACATTTTAATGGCTGCCGTTTTAGCCAAAGGAAAAACAACCATCTACAACGCCGCTTGCGAACCTTATTTACAACAGTTGAGCAAGATGTTGAACCGCATGGGAGCAAAAATCTCTGGTATCGGTTCGAACATGTTGATCATCGAAGGCGTGGACGAATTGCATGGAACAGAGCACACGATGCTTCCGGATATGATCGAGATTGGTTCATTCATCGGTTTAGCGGTGATGACACAATCAGAAATCACGATCAAAAACTGCCAAATTCCTGAATTAGGCATCATTCCTGAGGTTTTCAAAAAACTAGGAATCAAAATGGAATTCCGTGGCGACGATATTTTTATCCCGTCTCAGGAGCATTACGAATTAGAAAACTTCATCGATGGGTCGATGTTAACGATCTCTGACCACCCGTGGCCAGGTTTCACACCGGACTTATTATCGATCATTTTAGTGACAGCAATTCAGGCCAAAGGAACGGTCTTAATCCACCAAAAAATGTTCGAATCACGTCTATTCTTCGTCGACCGCTTAATCGAAATGGGTGCCCAAATCATCCTTTGCGATCCACACCGTGCTACGGTTGTCGGATTCGACCGTAAGCAAACATTGAAAGGAATCCGCATGTCATCTCCTGATATTCGTGCGGGTGTTTCCCTTTTAATCGCAGCGATGTCAGCGAACGGAACTTCGATCATCGATAACATCGAACAAATCGATCGCGGTTACCAAAACATTGATACACGTCTAAATGCCATCGGCGCAGAAATCGTCCGTATCTAATGTCTCTTTTCCCTAAAATCAAACAGACCGTCCAATTGGCCTTACCTATCGTGGTAGGCGAATTGGGCGTTATGCTAATGGGCCTTGCAGATACGATTCA
>CAJCBY010000218.1 GCA_903960725.1 uncultured Cytophagaceae bacterium
ACATCCACAACTAATAACATCTGCTTGTTCGTGTTTTGTTTATAAATCTTTTTCTAATCCCGCTGATAAAATGGGGAAGCGTAACCAACTCTTTGGATCTAAACTGTAGTCATCCACGTGGAATCCGGGCGCATAGCGCTCCCTTTTCCACTGATTCCTAGCCCAAAGACGGAAGAAACGGCGAACGAATTCTTCGAGCTTTTCTTTGGCAAAAACAGATCCATAGCGTTTATTCACCTCTTCTAAACAGGCATGAGGCGATAATAAATCATAAAATACTAATCGCTCAATCGTATTTAAAATCGGATAAGGCATCAGATCCTCTTCATCCACCTGCTTTTCAGAAAGTGGACGTAATTCCGCGCTCGGCTCTAGACTATTGACTAAATGAAGGCCCTTGAAACCCTGATCTTCTAACCAAAGCAACCAAGTCCGAAGAAAACTCTTATCAATCCCTGCAATAGGCGAAATCGAACCAGACGTATCGCCGTCCATCGTCGCATATCCCACACTCGCCTCAGAACGATTCGACGTGGCGAGTAACAAGGCATTTTTTATATTAGCTAACATCCAAGCACTAGGGGCACGGACGCGAGCTTGCACATTTTGGAGCGTAATATCATCCTGTTCCCAAGTCAAAGGCCGACCAATAGCTCCTTCAATTAAATCTCGGTAACCTTCTACGATCGAATCAATCTCAATCACGTAATGTTTTGTTCCGATCCATTCCGCTAACTCCCGCGCTGAATCCCGCGTGTTTTGGGATGAATTAACCGTTCCCTGGTAAATAGTTGTTAACAAATCTGACATCGCACTATCTTGCGTGGTCAATGGAATATAAGCTAGCTTTTTCTTTAAACCTTCCCAGCCTAATTCCGCTGTCGCATATTGAATACTTAAGGCACACAAAGAGGCGATAGCAGATGAATCTGCTCCACCAGAAAGGGACAAAACCCAGCCCTGCGAGCGGGATTTACGTAAATAATCGAATAAACCTAAGGCCACGGCGCGAGAAAATTCGTTCTCTTTTTTCTGCTCAGTGTTTTCCCATGCCGGAACTTCGGATGTTTTTATTGAATGCGTTTCGGGTATATGAATTTCAAAGGCCACCACATCATCTCCACTCTCGTCTCTTTTATCCATCGTCATTTCATGAGATACGAGCGTAAAGTCTTGGTAAGAAAAACGAGGTGTTTGAGCTATAATCGAACCTTCGTGAGCAATGTAGGCATCCCCATCAAAAATGATGCGACCCGCTTCGTTGCCCAGTAAATTCGCGAATAGATAAGCGCCATTAATAATCTTAGCACCTTCTAGAGTTAATGACTTTCTGATTTCTGCTTTTCCAAAGGCAAAGTGGGAGGCCGTCGGATTACAAATCACCGATACGCCACGATGTGCTAAATCATAAGCAGGTCTGTTCTCCCCTTCCCAAGCATCTTGGCAAATCTCAATTCCTAACGTGATACCGGCAAAATGAAGGCGGTAATCTCCTAAGGGAATTCCTTTGTATGTTTTTCGCTGACCACGAGGCCAAGCTTTGAACCAACGCGGTTCATAATGCACGCCATCATCCGCCAAAAATTGTTTAGGGATCAAAGCCTGTATTTTCCCTTTCGCTAGAATTGCTGAGACGTTATATAGGGATCCTTCGAAAGGTATAGCTAAACCCACCACCGTGACCATCTCTGACACTTCAGACGCGATTAATTCCAGCGACTCCCAAGATTTATCAGCCGTAAAAGGAGCCAAAAATTGATCCTCACAGCCATATCCAGAAATACATAACTCTGGCAAACACAAAAGAGACGCGCCCTCAGAGGACGCTTGCTGAATAGCATTCAGAATTCGCTGGCGATTCCCCTCCCAATCCAAAGGCAACTGATTCAGCGTTGCTGCAGAAAAAACGACGCTTTGCTTCATCTCCGTTTCTTTTTAGTTTGTTCTGCACGAATATGCTTATAACGAGGTGTCCACATCCACGAAAAGGCCAAATTAGGACGATAATAACTTACACCATGGCGATGCTCCACTTTAACTCGACAAGTTTGATGGGGACAACGCGCTGACCAACAAGCGGATAACAAGCACAAAGTGCCTACTAGCCCTAAAGCAAGAAATAGTCGATTTTTTGCGTTTGTTGGATTCATCGATTAGTTAAATTACAATTCTAGACTTAATTTTGTGATTCAATTGAAGCCCAAATGCAATCCGACCCCAAAGATATAAAAACCGCCGTAAAAAGAGCTGAATTTACCTATCCAGTGATGGAATCTTTTTACACCCTACAAGGGGAAGGTAAATACCAGGGACACGCGGCCTACTTCATTCGGCTAGGTGGGTGTGACGTAGGTTGCCATTGGTGTGACGTTAAAGAATCCTGGCCGGTGGATACCCATCCCGTAAAATCCGTAGCTACATTACTACAAGAAGCATTAGCACATCCAGGTCGGTTAGTAGTCATCACAGGCGGAGAGCCTCTAATGCACGATTTAGGTCCATTGACGGAGGCAATGCAAGAGGCTGGATTTAGAACACATATTGAAACCTCTGGTGTAGCCTCTGAAATCACAGGCGTTTGGGATTGGGTTTGTTTTTCCCCAAAAAAATTCAAAGCTCCGAACGACGGAATTCTAGCGATGACAAACGAACTTAAAGTCGTGGTAAATCACCCTTCAGATATCCCTTGGGCACAAGAATGGGCTGAGAAATTACCAAAGTCAGCAGAGTTATACTTGCAACCCGAGTGGTCTAAGCAAGAACAAATGAATCCGATTATTGTGGATTTCGTTAAAGCGAATCCATCGTGGCGAATATCAGTACAAACGCATAAATTTTTGCAGATTCCCTAGGCCTATTTGGCCCATAAAAAAAGCCCCCATTTCTGGAGGCTTTTTAATTATCTAAAGTGAGATTATCGTTTCGCAATATCGACAAATGCACGTGCAGGTGAACCTACGTAGATTTGACGAGGACGACCGATAGGCTCCTTGTTTGTCATCATTTCTTGGTGTTGAGAAATCCAACCTGGAAGACGTCCGATCGCAAATAA
>CAJCBY010000219.1 GCA_903960725.1 uncultured Cytophagaceae bacterium
GCAACAACAGATCCCAACCCGCCGCCACGAGCACATAAGAACTCGTCCACAAAGCCTTGTTTATTGGGAAATACCACCCCCACACCGTGCCAGCCACCAGCGCAATAGCTCCAACTGCAAACAACACCGAAGCCTTCGGACTAGACGCCTTCGGACTCTGTCCCTCCGGACTCCCTCCCTCCGGACTAACCCCCTCCGGACTCATTCCCTCCGGACTAACCCCCTCCAGACTCCCTTGCAAATACCTCCCAGCAAACAAACCCGCTAATCCAGTAGCCACCGCCGGCAGCGTGCTCAGGATTCCCTCTGGATCCCAGGTTTTAGAAGAGGCCCAAAGATGTCCTTCTAGTAAATAATTATCCAGCCAAGCAGCTAGGTTCTTGTTCACCTCCAGATTCGCCGCACCGATACCCGGCACTTCAACGAAACTCATCAAGGCCCAATAGCCCACAAGACTCGCAATAAAAACTCCGATCTGAACGCGCAACGAAGTATACGCATGCAGCAAACTGACCAGCAAATAAACCACCGCAATTCGCTGCAAGACTCCCGGAATACGGACACTTTCGAAGTCGGTCAACCCGGAGAAACACAACCCGATCAACAGCACAAAAGCGCCTACCGCCACCCAAAACTGCCTCCGCAGCGGGTAATCGCCTAAAAAGGCCATCGTGGCTAAGGCCATCGCGAGCAAACGAACAACCAGGGTAAAGTCGCCGGCTTTGATTTTGGAGAAAAAACTCAGCGACAAGCCTAATAAAAAGATCCGCAAGGCGCGCTTAAAAATCTTCAACAATTGATCCTGTGAAGGCTTCGATAAAACCGTGGAAATCCCCACGATAAATAGAAAGGACGGAAACACGAGATCCGTCAGCGTGTAGCCATGCCATTCCGCGTGCTCGAGCGGCGCATAAATGTGCACCCAATCCCCCGGATTGTTCACAATCGTCATCAAAATGACCGTGAGTCCCCGGAATATATCAATCGATAAAAGTCGTTTATTCTCCATATTAATGATGCCCCGCATTTTTCTCGCCGGCAGGAATGGCCAGTGTTAATTTATTCTCCTTCGTAGGTAAGGGGCAAGTCGCAAACGGCGTGAAAGCACATGGCGGGTTGTAAGCCTTATTAAAATCCAATGTCACGGTTCCGTCCGGATTATATCCTTTGGTATCCAGGAATCGGCCTCCACCATAGGTCGATGTTTTATTCGTTGCATCGCCAAAAACGACAAAGAAATCCTCCTTCGTCTCCCCCGGCCCCGCCTCTAGGCGATAGGTCTTCCCATCCACCTGAAACTCTAATAATCCGGGCGAATCCTCTTGGTAAGAACGTCCGGTGATGTCGATGATGGTTACTTTTTTGCCGACGGTGGGGATGAATTTGGCCTTGATTTTCCATTTCGAATCCGCTGGGAAATAATCTATTCCGTGAAAGGCTTTTAGGTATTCCCCCTCCAAATCCCGCAGACGAATCGCGAATTTATCGCCTCGCTTAATGATAAACCAGCGAAGGGATTGGTGGCTGATGACGGTAAATTTATCGTCTAAAGAGTAAATGACCTCGTTATTATAAAGTACTTGGTTATTTTGTAGAATGACCTTTCCTAAAGATGCCTCCGCGTGAGGGAAGACAAAATCGTTTGATTCCGCTCCGCCGATGGAATTTTCGCCCTCCTTCAACCAAAACAAGCCCGCTAGGTTCAACCAACCGGTTTCGGATTTGAGGCTGGCTTCTCTTTTGGCATAAAACGCTGAATAATCCTCCTGAGAACGCGCCGTGAACGTTAACATAGTGAGGCACAAAAATAGGATCTTTTTCATAGGGGGATATTTGCCTAAAAATACTAAATTACCTTAGAAAATTAAGCCCATGAACCCGCAAATCTACGAACTAGGCGATAGTGCATTAACGATCGAATTCGGAAACGAAATCAGTGGGAACTTACATCAGGAGGTCATGAAGCGGTTTTATCAGTTTCAATCCGTCCCATTGCCGGGTACCTTAGATCTGATTCCAGCCTATACCAGCTTAACCATCGTGTTTGATTTAGGGGTGGTCGCGAGCCGGTTTCAGGGTTTAAAAGGAATGAAAAACCTGATAGAAGAAAAATTAGCCGAACCTTTTTCGGCCGTGATCCCCGAGGGGCGTTTACACGAAATTCCTTGCCTTTACGAAGGGCCTGACTTAGCTTTTGTGGCATCTAACTGCGGGCTTAGCGAGGCGGACGTCATCCGCATTCATAGCGAAAAAGAATACCACGTCTTCTTCTTAGGCTTCCTCCCGGGCTTTGCCTACATGGGCACCACGGACGAGCGAATTACGGTGGCGCGCAAAGAGAAGCCGGTGAAGATTCAAGCAGGAGACATCGGTTTAGCCGGAAATCAAACCGGCATCTACCCAAGCGCCTCTCCCGGCGGCTGGCAGATCATCGGTCGCACGAATACCATCCCACATTTCAGAGCGGGTGACCGCGTTCGTTTTATCCCCGTACCCGCATGAAGCTGATCAAAAAAGGTTTATTGGATACCTGGCAGAGCCTTCCCATGTACGGATTGCAGCACGAGGGAATTCCTCCCGGAGGTGCGATGGATATCTTTTCCTTACAGATTGCGAATGCGCTCGTAGGGAATGATGTATACGATAAGGCGCTGGAGATGCACTTTCCAGCTGGAGTTTACCAATTTGAGAAAAGTACGTTACTCGCGGTATGTGGGGCAGACTTTACGGCTTGCCTAGATAACGTGAGTATTCCGATGAACCAGCCTATTAAGGTGCCGCCTGGTGCTATTTTGAGTTTTGCAAAACCAGCTTCAGGCCAAAGAGTCTACGTCGCCACCCGACCCTTACTAGACGAACAGGTTTCCCGCGTGAAAATTTTGCCTTGGTCGATGAACCCAGAAAATGTGTTCACGGATGAACCGATTCGGATTCTATGTGGTCGCGAATGGGACCAGATAAAGGCTTGTTCGCAGCAGCTGGTTTTAAGTAAATCTTTTGGCATTTCTCCCACCTCGAATCGGATGGGCTACCAATTAGTTCAGGAACCGCTGAAAATGGTTTCCACTTCATCCATGTTATCTTCCGCAGTCACGGCCGGCACTATTCAATTATTGCCATCTGGTCAACTAGTGGTTTTACTGGCGGGACACCAGACGACGGGTGGTTATCCGCGATTAGCGCATGTGATTTCGGCGGACCTTCCACGCCTCGCCCAAAAAGGCCACGGCGACAGCCTCCGCTTCACCTTAACAGATCCAACGACAGCGGAATATGAGTGGATTTTTATACAAAATTATTTGCAACAAGTACGGAATGTGTGTGCGCTGAAACTAAGCCAGCATCGATTCGATCACCGCTAATTCATCGCGAAGACGGGCCGCTAATGGGAAGTCGAGGTCGCGTGCCGCTTTCTCCATCTCTTTTCGAATAGTTTCCGATTGCTTCTTGAGCTCAGCCGGCTTCATGTAAGCTAATAATGGATCGGCTGCAACCGGCATTTGATCCGGATGAATCGTGTAATTCTTAGTAGGTTTCGCCATGCGATCCGCGATGGAGGTTTGCTCCATAATCTCGTCATGCGAACGCCAAATCGTTTTAGGTGTAATCCCGTGTTTTTCGTTGTAGGCCATTTGGATGGCGCGGCGGCGATTCGTTTCTGAAATCGCGAGCTCCATCGAACCCGTCATCTTGTCACCGTACATCAACACCTTGCCGTTTTCGTTACGCGCCGCACGACCGATGGTCTGAATTAATGATCGAATGTCGCGCAAGAATCCTTCTTTGTCTGCATCCATAATCGCGACCAAAGAAACTTCCGGCAAGTCTAAACCCTCTCTTAATAAGTTAACCCCGACTAATACATCGATGACGCCTAAGCGTAAATTGCGGAGAATTTCCACGCGTTCGAGGGTTTTTACTTCGGAGTGAATGTACTGGCATTTGATGCCTACGCGGTCGAGGTATTTGGATAGCTCCTCGGCCATCCGTTTCGTCAAGGTGGTAATTAAAACGCGCTCGTTTTTCTTAATACGGTCGTAGACCTCTTCGAGTAAATTATCGATTTGGTTTTTCGTAGGACGGACTTCGATTAAAGGGTCCAAAAGTCCGGTAGGGCGAATGATTTGCTCGACCACGACTCCCTCGGAGCGGCGTAATTCGTAGTCGGATGGGGTGGCGGAGACGAAGATGGTTTGGCCGATTAAGTCTTCGAATTCATCGAATTTTAAAGGGCGGTTGTCCATCGCCGAGGGCAAACGGAAACCATATTCTACTAAAGATTCTTTGCGGGAGCGGTCGCCGCCATACATGGCGCGGATTTGGGGCATCGTGGCGTGGCTCTCGTCCACCACCATTAAGAAGTCGTCTGGGAAGAAATCCAAGAGGCAGAAGGGACGCTGGCCGGATTTTCTTTGGTCAAAATACCGAGAATAATTCTCGATACCCGAGCAATAACCCAGTTCGCGCATCATTTCCAGATCAAACTCCGTGCGTTGCTTGATGCGCTCCGCTTCGGTCAAACGACCCTCGCGGCCAAAATAGGAGATCTGGTTCACTAAATCTTCCTGAATATGGGAGATCGCATTGTTCAACGTTTCGCGACCCGTCACGAACAAGTTCGCGGGGAAAACAGCCACCATCGTCTCCGAAGAGATCTTCTTGCCCGTCCAGGGATCAATGCGGTGGATCTCCTCGATCTCATCGCCAAAAAACACAAAGCGATAACCGAAGTCCGCATAGGCTAGGAAAATATCCACCGTGTCGCCTTTCACTCGGAAGGTTCCGCGCAAGAATTCGCCTTCGGTCCGAGCGTAGAGAATCTCCACCAAACGGAACAAAAACTGGTTACGCGAGATCGTGTCTCCCACGGCGACGCGCATGATGGAATTTCGGTATTCGTCTGGATTTCCCATGCCATAAATACAGGAAACGGAAGCAATCACAATAATATCGCGGCGGCCAGACATCAGCGAGGAGGTCGTGGCTAAACGCAACTTTTCAATTTCTTGGTTAATCGAAAGATCTTTTTCTATATAAGTTCCCGTAGAGGCGATAAAGGCCTCCGGCTGGTAATAATCATAATAAGAGATGAAATACTCGACGGCATTTTCAGGGAAGAAATGCTTGAATTCTCCATACAACTGGGCAGCGAGGGTCTTGTTATGGCTCAAAATCAGCGTAGGCCGATTCACCTGTTGGATCACATTCGCGATGGTGAAGGTCTTTCCTGAACCGGTCACCCCTAACAAGGTTTGAGCTTGTTCTTCTTTGTTTACTCCCTCGAC
>CAJCBY010000220.1 GCA_903960725.1 uncultured Cytophagaceae bacterium
CATACCCTCTCTAACGGAATCACAGTGGTGCACCGACAAGTGCTTCACACAGAGATCTCCCATTTAGGGCTTATGCTAGACATCGGAAGCCGGGATGAATTAGCAGGTGAAGAGGGTTTAGCGCACTTTTGGGAGCATTTGGCCTTCAAAGGGACGAAGAAAAAGAACAACATGCAGATCATTAACCGCCTAGAAATTTACGGCGGAGAATTAAATGCGTATACCACTAAAGAAAAAATCTGTTTTCATGCCTCCATTCTTAGCCCCTATTTTGAACGGGCTTTGGAACTATTAACTGATATCACCTTTGAATCTGTTTTCCCTGAAAAGGAAATAGAGAAAGAGCGTTCGGTTATTTTAGAGGAGATGTCTATGTACTATGACGCTCCTGAAGAGGCGATTCAGGACGATTTTGATGAATTATTATTCCCTAATCACCCCTTAGGAGTGAATATTTTAGGAACCACGGAGACGGTTCAAGCCTTCCAAAAAAAGGACCTCGAAACCTTCATCGAACGCAATTTAGACACCTCCCGCATCGTCTTTTCATCGATAGGAAAATTAGATCCAGCCAAAGTTTTTGCTTGGGCAGAAAAGCATTTGGGATCTATCCAAGCAAAGAAGCAAATCGTGAAACGGATTGTTCCATCACCGATGATTCCTCAGACCAAAGTCATCAAAAGAGGCATTACACAGTCTCACGTTGCTTTAGGACGTCAATCTTTTGCTATTGAAAACCCCAATCGATTAGCCTTTTTCTTGTTAGTCAATCTACTTGGTGGGCCTGGCATGAATTCCTTGCTGAACGTTTCGGTTCGGGAACGTCATGGCTTGGTTTATTCGATAGAAGCCAATTTGACTTCGTTTTTAGACTCAGGTTATTGGGCCATTTATTTTGGAACAGAGCCTAACCAGGTGAATAAATCAATGAAATTGATCCATAAAGAATTTGCCAAACTGCAAGAAAAGGAGTTGACGGCTCCTCAATTAAAGAAGATAAAAAGCCAATTAAAAGGACAATTAGCCATGGCTGAGGAAGGGAACCTCAATTTCATGTTGATGATGGCCAAAAACCTATTGGATAGAGAGAAAATCGAGAGTTTAGACGAAATTTTCGAACAAATTGATCTCATCGATAGTGCCCACATCCAATCACTGTCTACAGAAATGTTGAATCCAGATTCCTTGAGCTATTTGATTTTCGAACCCTAATCCGGTGCATCTTTACCTCCATATACCCTTTTGTAGACAAGCCTGTCATTATTGCGACTTCCATTTTTCGACCAATACAAGCCGAAAAGAAGAAATAGTTCAGGCGCTTTGTCGCGAAATAGCGGCTCAGAAGGACTATTTAGGTGGTTCAGAACTTAAAACCATTTATTTTGGTGGGGGAACGCCGTCTCTCCTATCTGCGTCAGAATTAGATTTGATTTTTGACTCGATTCATAGCTATCATTCCGTCGCCAGCGATGCTGAGATTACCTTAGAAGCAAATCCGGAGGATTTAACGCTGGAATATTGCTTATTGATTGCTTCTAAAGGAATTAATCGCCTGAGTATCGGTGTACAATCCTTTCAAGAGAAAAACCTAGTGCTGATGAACCGTAACCACCAGGCATTCGATTCGATTCAAGCGATTCAAAATGCCCAGAAAGCAGGTATCAACAACATCAGCATCGATTTGATTTACGGAATTCCGTCTAATTCCGAAGCAGATTTAGACTTCGATTTAGAAAAAGCCACCACGTTGGGAGTCCAACACATTTCAGCCTATAGCTTAACGGTAGAACCTAAAACGGTTTTTGGCGTTCAAAAAAAGAAAGGATCCTTCGTGGAAATTCCAGATTCGGCTATGGCAAACGCCTTTATGCAGGTGCGTCATTACTTAGAATCCAAAGGTTACGAAGGTTACGAAACCTCCAATTTTGCGAAAGAAGGCCATTATTCTATTCATAATACGAGTTATTGGCAGCAGGAACCTTATCTGGGAATTGGTCCATCTGCCCATAGTTTTAATGGACATTCACGCCAATGGAATGTGTCGAATAATGCGAAATACCTGGCGTCAGGACTCGAATTAGCAGAGAAAGAAGACCTCAGCCTAGCTGATCAATACAATGAATATCTGATGGTACGCCTACGTACTAAATGGGGTATAAATCTCGTTTATGTTCGGAAAACCTTAACACGATTAGGCTTAGAATATCCGGAAAAAGAATTCCAAGACTGGATAGACAAGGGATATGCGCAAATTGTCGACCAGCAATTAATCCTGAAAGGAGAAGGAAAACTACTGGCAGATCGCCTAAGTAGTGATATTTTTGTGGTCTAAGGCCTTTTTGTAAATTTACGTCCGCATGGCAAAGAGAATCGAATACACTAAGAAAACAACCAACCCAACTACTGGTGGGAATAAGTTTGAACGCCTATCTAAAAAAAGTCCAAAGAAACGCTCTTGGTTCAAAAAGATCCTCTTATTTTTTCTTTATCTCTGGGGATTCAGTCTATTTACAGTCGTATTTCTGAAGTTCTTTCCCGTCTATTTTACCCCGACAATGGCCTCCCGAAAAATCGAAGCCTTGCTAGAGGGGAAACCATCCAAAATTTACAGTCAATGGACACCTTACAAAGAACTAGATAAAAATGTAGCCATTGCTGTGGTTGCCTCTGAAGATCAAGTTTTCCCAGATCACAATGGATTTGATTTCGATGCCATGCTAGGTGCCGTAAAACACAATATGAAAGGGAAAAAAATCAGAGGAGCTAGTACTATTTCCCAGCAAGTAGCTAAAAATGTATTTCTTTGGCAAGACCGAAGTTATATTCGAAAAGGCCTAGAAGTATACTTTACGTTCCTGATAGAATTGATTTGGGGGAAAGAGCGAATTCTAGAAGTGTATCTAAATGTGGCAGAAACTGGGCCTATGACTTTTGGCGTTGAAGCAGCTTGCAGACGATATTATGGGCATAGTGGTTCAGAAATCTCAACATCAGAAGCAGCCAGAATTGCAGCCGTATTACCAAGTCCGAATCGATTCTCAATAGAAAACCCATCCGCCTATGTGCGTAAACGCACATCCGCTATTCAACGCCAAATGAAAGGTTTAGGAGGCAAAAACTACTTGAAAAATCTATAATAACTCGATTGAGGGATCCCAGAAATGGGAGGAAAAATTCAGAATCTGATCGTCTTTAATGGTAAGGCCTTCCGCTTCAAGTAATTCTTGCATTCGATTTCCACCGAAAAAATTCTTACCAGTCAAAACGCCAGTGCGGTTTACAACGCGATGAGCAGGAATATTCGCTTGCGTATGTGAGGCATTCATTGCCCAACCTACTAATCTAGCACCGCCTTTGGAACCTAAATACCCCGCAATAGCGCCATAGGATGTCACTCTCCCCTCAGGGATCAACGCTACTACCTGGTAAATTGCCTCAAAATCTGCCATTATTCTTCTTTGCGCTCCTCAATCTCTTGACACAACTCGGCATACCATTTCTCGCCAAATTTTCGAATCAACGGCTCTTTCAAAAATACATATATGGGAACTCCTAGGGACGCGCCATTCGAACAAGCATCGGAACAAATAGACCATCGATCGTAATTCAAAGCCGTATAGTCAGCTAATTTCGCTAAACGAATCGGATACAAATGGCAGGAAATAGGCTTTCTGAAATCCGTTTTTCCGGCAAAATAGGCCTGCTCAATGCCACATTTCAAATGACCCTTATCATCATATAGCGCATAGGCACATTCTCTCCCTTTGATCACCGGCGTAGAGAAATCGCCATCATCATCCTTTACCCAAGCCCCTGATTTTTCAATTTCTTTCAACCCTATTTCAGATAAAAACGGTTTGATTTCGTCTTGAATACGCTCTAAAATCTCTAATTCGTCTTCTTCTAAGGGTGCGCCTAAATCGCCTTCTACACAGCAAGCACCTTTACATTTCGCTAAATCACAAACGAAAAATTCGTCTGCCACGTCGGAAGAAATTACCGTATCATCAATTAAAATCATCTGCTTATTTTTGAACCACAAAGGTACAGATTATAGTTTATATAGGTAATTTTACAAGATGAAATCCCTTTGGATACTTTTGATTTGTTTACCGGTTTTGGCCAAAACCTCATTCCCCGACTCACTCTTGATCGGGAACGTAAAAGTATACATCCATCCGTCCGCGAAAGCCATACTAGAAACGGAGCAAAAACGATTAGGCAGCAGCAAAAAATTCGTCGAAGGCATGAAGGAGAAAATGCGCTACTATTTCCCGGTGATGGAGCCATTGTTGCAATCTGCAGGGATTCCCAATGAGTTTAAATACCTCTCCGTACAAGAAAGTGGGTTAAATCCGGTGGCTGTTTCCACTTCTCAAGCCGTCGGATACTGGCAATTTAAGGCTGGAACTGCGACAGATATGGGACTGAAAGTGAATGAAAACGTGGACGAACGCAAGCATATTATCGAGGCTACAAAAGGGGCTGCAAACTACTTTACCCGCAATAACCGCGTTTTAAATAACTGGGTGGGGACGCTTCTCTCCTACCGAATTGGTTTAGGGACAGCGAAGAAAACACCTTATGTGATGGATTGGGTGGGGAAATCAGACATTCAGGTGGATTCGACTACAGATTGGTATGTGCTGCGTTTTTTAGCCTATCAAAAATTCTGGGCTGATGAATTCAAAAAGGACGACTCCCTAGGCATCAAACCTAGTAAACAATCCAAATTAGTGATCTATGACAATACCTGTGGTAAAAATCTATTTGAAATCGCAGATGAATTGAATTTTAGCTATGATGACTTAAAGAAGCACAATCCTTGGATTTTGAATGATTTCGTTCCAGACGACAAGAATTACATTCTGTACCTTCCCTCCCATGTTCCCTTTTTCGATAATTCGAAGCCCATTCCACAAATAAAAGAGCCTGAAGAATTTCTATTACCTCCCAAAAAGAAGTTAGATAACCCGCAGCAGGAATAATCCATCACGGATAGGTAACAATAAGGGTTCTACACGTGGATCATTTGCCACTTTTGTATTAAAATCCCGTAAAGCTTCTGTCGATTTATCTTTAGCCGTTTCCTCGATGATTTTACCACTCCAAAGCACGTTATCTACAAGAATTAATCCACCAGAACGCATCTTGCTAATCACCAGATCAAAATACAACGCATAATTACGCTTATCCGCATCGATAAATACTAGATCAATAGGCCCATCCAGTTTAGGGATTTCGACAGCCGCATCAGCAATACGGTAATCAATTTGATCCCGGTAGGCAGAGCGGTTAAAGAATGAACGGGTGAAGCTTTCTAACTCCTCATTTACATCAACCGTTATCAAACGACCAGTTGGATTCAATCCTTCCGCTAAACAAAGGGCTGAATAACCCGTATAAGTGCCTATTTCGAGGATGAGGGAGGGTTGGTAGACTTTGGCAATAAAAGATAAGAAACGACCCTGCAAGTGACCTGAAAGCATTCGAGGCTGCAACACCATGGCATGCGTTTCGCGAACTAACTCCTTCAATAAGTCATTTTCAGGCTCCGTATGCTGCCGAGCATATTCCTCTATACCTTCGTCAATGAATTCCATTATTTAATCCCGGTATAGAAAAAGTCTAGTGAATTGTCAGGATCCTGGCTAAGGAAGTAATCGTCTACGTGAATCGATGAAACAAGGGAATCATTCGACTTAGACAAAGATAAGCGACTCATTCGATTCGCGATATCGTAGGGTACCTGTAACCAGGTTCTTGGTAATTTATATTGGAGATTGAAAATATCAAAGCGGGTAATTTTCTTCACTGCCACCTTGTTTTCTTCATAATAATCCATCACTTTTTGATTTCCGTGCACCCCTTCCGTCACTACTTCAGAGAAGTGTTTCTTCATCAAATCGCGTAATTCCGGCGCTAAATACTCGCGTACATGCCATGGATTACGGGTTAAGGAGAATTTCTTATTCACGGTCGTTAAATATAGCTTCCCGCCTGGCTTTAACACGCGTGCCGCTTCCGCTAAGAAAAAATCATCGTTTTCGATGTGTTCAATCACTTGGAAAGTAACCACGTAATCAAAGTGATTCGAAGGTAAATCCTGTAAAGGAGGCAAAAACATATCGATAAACTTGAACTTAGGATAGGTCTTCGAAAGACTCTCCATTAATTCCGTATTCTTATCCACTCCCGTATAGTCACTCACCGCATCCGCTAACACACCTACACCACGTCCTGTGCCGCATCCAATCTCTAACACATTGCCTGAGAGCAATTTGCTGACGTGGATATAAGGATACAAAAGGCGCTGGTGAACGGGATTATCTGAAGGAATATCAGAGGACGCAATTTCGGTTGTTTTATACATTCTAAATGGATTATGACTCTTTCGGACACAAAGGTAAGGAATTATCTAGCTGAAATGTTAAAAAAAATGCCGACCTTCGTGCAAAATTTCAAGCAACAACGTGTCAGAAGAAAACGAATCAAGACCCCCATTTAAGAGACCATTTAGGCATTTTACTGCTCCAGTAACAGACAATAAAGAGTTTGTATTTGGAGTTCAATCTGTGCTGGAAACCCTTCGTTCTGGGAAAGAAATTGATCGTTTATTAGTCCAAAGAGAACTGGGAAACACGGAAATTCTTGATTTAGCTAAAGAAAAAGGTATCCAAGTACAAAAGGTACCTTTGGAAAAATTAAATCGCATCACGCGTAAGAATCACCAAGGAGCTATCGCTTTCGTTTCGGCTATTCACTATGCTAAATTAGAGAATGTCATTGCTGATACGTTTGAGAAAGGCGAAATTCCTTTCATTTTGATTTTAGATCGGATAACGGATGTCAGAAACTTTGGAGCCATCGCTCGTACAGCAGAATGCGCAGGTGTTCATGCGATTGTTTTACCGTCACGTGGAGCCGCACAAATCAATGCGGATGCGATGAAAACCTCGTCTGGTGCCTTGAATTTTATTCCCGTTTGTAAGGAAGATAGCTTAATTCAAACGATTGACTTCTTGCAAAATTCAGGCTTGCGCGTAGTTGCTTGTACTGAAAAGGCCAAAAGCACGATTTACGAAATAGACTACAAAGACCCGATCGCCATCATTATGGGATCAGAAGAAGACGGAATCACAGACGAAATCATCCGCAAATCAGATGAGATCGCTAAAATCCCTCAGACTGGTCAAGTAGGATCCTTAAACGTATCGGTTGCGGCGGGTGTCATCATTTTTGAAACCGTGCGCCAACGTTCTATTTAATTTTTTCGAAGAATCTGAAATGCTGAGGCTTGCGCTGTTGGCAAAATAGTCACGTCCGCAATATTCACATGGGCAGGAGCAAGAACGATATATCGAATTAATTCAGCCACATCTTCAGCCATTAAAGGTTCGTATCCGGCATAAACCGAATCTGCTTTTGATTGATCCCCTTTAAAGCGCACCTCTGAGAACTCCGTTGCTACAGCTCCTGGAGCCACATTAGACACTTTAATTCCAAAAGGATTTAAATCCTGGCGCATCCCTGCAGATAAAGCTTCTACAGCTGCTTTAGAGGCACAGTACACATTTCCATTCGGATAGGTTTGCTTACCTGCAATCGAAGACAAATTAATAATATGGCCTGATTTTCGATCCACCATACCCTTCATAACCTCCTTCGATACATATAATAAACCTGTCACATTCGATGACATCATCGCATCCCAATCCACCACATCGCCATCTTGAATGGCAGACATCCCGTGAGCATTTCCCGCGTTATTTACCAAAACATCAATATTTTCCCATTCAGCTGGAAGGGATTCAAACGCCTTGATAACGGAAGGTTGATCACCCACATCAAATGTCAAAATAGTAGAATGAACAGATAAACTAGCCTGCAGTTCCTCTAAACGTTCTTTTCTTCGACCACACAGGATCAATTGAAAACCCTCTTTTGCCAAGGATTGAGCAGTGGCACGACCAATTCCGGAACTCGCACCCGTGATGCAGGCTATCTTTTTCATACGAATAAATTTTATGCGAAGGTAAGTGCAAAGAGGTGTTCTAAAAAATTTGAGCGTAATTTGTATGAAAATTCAATACCCTATGAACTTTTTAATCGTTGGATTGGGCAACATAGGCCCGCAATATTTATTTACACGACATAATATTGGTTTTATGGCGGTGGATTTTTTGGCCAAACAAAAAGATATCTCCTTCAAAACAGATCGATTAGCCTCCATCGCTTCCTATAAAGAAAAGGGGAACACGATTTACTTGATTAAACCCACTACGTTCATGAACCTAAGCGGCAAAGCGGTGAACTATTGGCTTTCCTATTATAAGATCGAGAAAGAGAATATGCTAGTCTTAGTAGATGACTTGGCCATCCCTTTCGACACATTACGACTGAAACCCAAAGGATCTTCTGGCGGACATAATGGCCTCAAAAGCATTGAAGGCGTTCTAGGTGGTACAGAATATCCACGCTTGCGAATGGGAATCGGGAGTGATTTTGCCAAAGGAAGGCAAGCCGATTATGTCCTAAGTAACTTTTCAGACGCAGAAATTGAGACAATTCCTTTCATTTTGGACAAAACCACGGATATAATAGAATCATTCTGTGCTGAGGGATTAACGAAAACAATGAACAAATACAACCAATGATTGTACTATTTAAAGAATATTTGAATTTTTCCGCAATTTGTAATCAAGAATTATTCAAATGATTTAAATTAATATACAAAATATTATTCTGCTAAACACCGATAATTATAGATTTAATTCTGATTTTAATGTATAAATCGGAATTTAACAAAAATTAATTCACTAAATAGACTAAAATAAAGTTTTGCCATATTGAAAAAATGCAATAATTTTGCATTGTTGATTTAGATAATAAATATAACAAAAATATGAAGAAGACATTATTATTAGCTAGTTGTTTAATTGGATTAAACCTAGTTGCGGTTGCAGGAGAAGACGCACGTTCATTTAATCGTTCAAACGATTTATCAGTAAAATCAGAAACTTTATCAGAAGTGATCACTTCGTTGATTCGCAAAGACGCTCAATTGAAAAGCGCAAGCGCAGCGAGTTTGACTATATCGATTTTAGAAGATTTCCAAAATAACAAAGCTGAGTTCTTAAAAGTATCTGAATCAGAAAAAGTGGTTTTCAACCAAACCATTAAAACTATTTCTGAGCAAGGACAAAATTTTTCAGACACTAAGACGTTAAACTGGATCAAAGAAATTAATCAATCAGCAAAAAAGATCAACCTAGTTTGGTCCATTGTTAGCACTGAGCCAGTTATCGACAGCAATTTCGATAACAATTCAGAACAACAAGAGCACTTTATTGTTGTGTTGTAATTAGATTGTTAGTAGTTTTCATAGTTAAATAGGTTTAGAGGTAATCGAAAAAGGTGGAGTTTATAACTCCACCTTTTTTTTATTTTTTTTTGCATTAAACTTATAAAATATCCACTAAAGCATTATATTTGTATAAATTTTCATAGTTAAATAGGTTTAGAGGTTAAACAAATAAGGCCAGAAGTTTCTTCTGACCTTATTTTTATTTTATACCTATCCTGTTCTAGAGGCCTAATTTACGGTCCCTCCATTCCAAATTGGCTTATTAGGCTGCACTAAGGCTAGACTTCCATCCGCATCTTCTGCCATCAAAATCATACCCTCACTTTCAATACCCATCATTTTACGTGGAGCAAGATTCGCTAAGAAGGTCACCTGCTTTCCCACTAAATCTTCTGGCGCGAAATGCTCTGCAATGCCTGACAAAATCGTTCGAGTCACGAAACCATCATTTACTTGAAGCTTCAATAGTTTCTTGCTCTTTTCCATTTTCTCGGCTGCAACGATTTCACCAATGCGAATATCCATTTTGGCAAAATCATCAAAAGTCACCGTCTCTTTTAAAGCTGGCACTGACTTAGTCGTTAATTCCATCTGTGCTTTTGTTTGAGTTAATTTATCAACCTGCTTCTGAACAGCCTCATCTTCGATTTTATCGAATAATAAACCTGGATTTTGCAAAGACGTTCCTGCTGAAATCACCTCGAAATCACCAATGCTGGACCATTCAAAACTTTCCATTCCCAGCGCCGAACGCAATTTCTGAGCACTAAACGGAATAAACGGCTCTAAAGCGATACTTGCCTGAGCTACTAACTGCACCGCATAATTCAATACGGTTCCAGCCTTTGCCGTATCCTCCTTCATGATCTTCCAAGGCTCCGCTTCCGCTAAATACTTATTCCCTAATCGCGCAATTTCCATTGCTAATACGAGCGCATCGCGGAATTTATAATTTTCCAAAGCAGCCGCCAGTTTAGCTGGAATATCAGCCACTGCTGCGATTAAATCAGCTTCTAATCCTGTACCCTCGCCTTTAGGAGGCACCACAGAACCAAAGTTTTTATCAATTAGCACAAAGGCGCGGTTCACAAAATTGCCTAAAATGGCTACTAATTCGGAATTATTTTTGGTCTGAAAATCAGCCCAGGTAAAATCTGCATCCTTCGTTTCTGGACTTGAAGCCGTCAAAGCATACCGCAATACGTCCTGCTTGCCTGGAAAATCCACTAAATATTCATGCAACCAAACCGCCCAATTACGCGAGGTTGAAATCTTATCCCCTTCTAGGTTCATAAATTCATTCGCCGGCACCTGATCAGCTAACTGATAACCTCCATGTGCCATACACATCGCCGGGAAGATCAAACAATGGAATACGATATTGTCTTTCCCGATAAAATGCACAATGCGGCTATCTTTCGCCTTCCAATAGGTCTCCCAATCCGGCGTTAATTGCTTCGTCATGGAGATATATCCGATGGGGGCATCAAACCACACATAGAGCACTTTGCCATCCGTATCCGGCAAAGGAATAGGCACACCCCAATTCAAATCACGCGTCATCGCACGTGGTTTCAAGCCTTCCTGCAACCAGGATTTAACCTGTCCCGTCACATTCGACTTCCATTCTGGGTGTGAATTAATGTATTTCTCCAGTTCAGGTTGCCATTGATCTAAGGGCAAGAACCAGTTTTTAGTCGGCTTCAACACAGGCTTAGAGCCACTTAAAGCTGATTTAG
>CAJCBY010000221.1 GCA_903960725.1 uncultured Cytophagaceae bacterium
AAATTAGCTATTAATGTTCCTTACAGAGGAATGGTCAACTCAAAATAGTCATACAATGAAATACCCGATTGCAATGAACACGCTGGTCTATGGACCCGACATGAATGAATCTATCATCCAGCATTTAGCCTATATAAAAGAAGTGGGCTATGAAGGCGTTGAGATCCCCATTTTTGTGGTAGATCAGGAATATTGGAAACCTTGGAAAGCGGAAATAGACCGCCTGGGTTTAACCGTTTTTACAGTTACTTTTTTAGGAGCGGATATGAACACCATTTCTTCGGACCCCGCAGTGCGTCAAAAGGGAATAGATTTTCTTAAAAAGGCCGTAGACATTACCGCTTATTTAGGAGCATCCTACCTATCTGGTCCTTTTCATTCTGCATTAGCGGTCTTTTCTGGCGCGGCTCCCACCCAACAAGAATTAGATTGGTCGAAGGAAAGTATGTTAGCCGTTGCGGAACATGCCAAAGAAAAAAATGTGATTCTAGGATTAGAATATTTAAATCGATTTGAAAATTATGTGGTGAGTTCCGCAGACCAACTTTACAGTTTGGTGAAAGCGATTAATCATCCGAATGTCAAGATCATGTTTGATACATTTCATGCGCACATTGAAGAATTCAATACGGGTGAAGCCATGGTCCGAATTGCCGATGAGGTGGGGCATATTCAATTATCAGAAAGTACTCGTGCCACTTTAGGGGAAGGACAAGTGCATTGGGATAATGTGTTTACCCATCTGGAAAAAATGAATTACAAAGGCTGGTTGGTCGTAGAGGCATTCACTCCTTTATTGCCTGCTGCGTGTATCTGGCGTAAGAAATATACGACAGAAGCTGAATTAATCTTAAAAAGTTACCAACATATTCAAAAGCATTTAGCGAAGTAAATCCTAAAGCATAAAAAAGAGGCTTCAATTTGAAGCCTCTTTTTTATTCCATCTTTATTCTTTGTGCTCTATGCTTTAAATCTATACTCTCTACTCTATTCTCTCTTATCTTTTAATTCAAGAAAAAACGCTCCGCGTTTAATCTTGAATTAAAGCAGTCGGTTTTGTCGTATTATACAACTCATACCAATCCTGATAATCCATCTCAATCGCAAAAGCATCCACGATATTTTGGATGCGTTTCTGCTCCAAGGTTCCGATTAAAGGCAAGGCACCTAATTTGATTAACCAAGCCACGGCTACTGATTCGATATTGCTATCGTATTTCGTGGCCATCTCGTTCAATTTCTTGCGCAATTTCAAGGCTTGCTCGTCTGTTCCATGCTCGATGCGACCACCAGCTAAAGGCGATACCGCTAAGGGGCGCATGTATTTTTGCTTGATGTAATCCACGATACCGTTATCTAATGCGCTTGTGTTTAACAAGTTTAAGTCGATGTGGTTAGAAACGATCGGAATGTTCAGGAAGGAAACTAATAATTGGTGTTGATAAACTGAGAAGTTTGAAACACCGATGTTTTTCACCTTTCCGGAGCTCTTTAATTTTTCTAAAGCCAAAGCCGTCGTTTCAATATCCGATAAGGGATCTAATTGGTCTAATAAAAAGACGTCCAAATAATCCGTTTGCAAGTTGCG
>CAJCBY010000222.1 GCA_903960725.1 uncultured Cytophagaceae bacterium
CCGGCTCAATCCACACCGACTTCTCCTTTCGGTTTAAAGAAATGACTTTAGATAACGCAGCGGATATTTCCATTACGATTCCATCCCCTACGACTTGGCCGGCAAGCGAAGTTCCTGCTCCTCTGGGAATTAATCCCGTCTTTGCTTGGCCTGCAAATTGAATGAGTCGCTTGATATCTTTAGTGGAAGCAGGAATGGCAACCGCTGCAGGTTTTACTTGATATACAGAGGCATCTGTGGCGTAAATACGCTTCGCTATTTGAGAAGATTGGCTCTCGTCAAAAAATAATTGACCTTCAAAATGGTCTTTCAACAAACGTACTTCGTAATTGCTCCAGCTCATATTTACAAAAGGGAAACTAAAATTACAAAATCCAATCTTACCTTCATATTGCCATTTAAAGTTTATACGCTCTGTTCATAAAAAGGAAGTGTATTTCTAGGGATTAATTTTCTAAATTTGACATCTAGCACAATCCTATGAAGTTTTTAATTCAAGTTTACGAGAGTTTGATCTTTGCCTACCAGGCACTAAGGTCCAATATATTACGTACCACTCTTTCACTCTTAGGTGTAAGCGTCGGAATTTTTGCTATTGTGGCTGTATTCACAGCCGTAGATTCCCTAAATAAGAATATTCGATCAGAGATTGATTCCTTTGCTGGCACTGGAGTCTTGTATGTTGGAAAATGGCCATGGGAAATGCAAAGTAACTACCCTTGGTGGAAGTATTTGAATCGCCCAGAAATGAAATATACTGAGTTTCAATTTTTAAAGGATAATTTACAATCAGCCAAAGCCATAGCCATTATAGATAATGGCCGTACAGCTTCTGCAACCAATGGAAGTTCAAGTATGGATGTGAATATGACGGGTGCAAGTTATGATTACAATCAAATTACAAGTGTCCCGGTGCAATTTGGTCGTTATTTTTTACCTATTGAGTCAGAGAACGCATTGAATGTCGTTATTATTGGATCTAAAGTGGCCGAGAATCTTCAGTCAGGAGTAGGAGATCAAATAAAGTTAAATGGGATTAAGTTTCAAGTGATCGGAATTATTGAGAAGAAAGGGAACGATGTGCTAGGTTTTGGTGGAACGCCTGATGAAAAGGTATTTATACCTTATTCTACTTTTTCTGCTGTATTTCAAAAAGATAGACCTGCACCCGATATTGCTATTAAAGCTTTGGATGACGATATTGGACAAGAGAATTTAGAAGGAGAAGTGACCGGATTAATGCGCTCATTGCGCTCTATAAAACCTAAACAAGAAAGTAATTTTTCGGTAAATCGCTTGGATGGATTGAATCAGTTCTTTGATGGGATCTTTGCCGCATTAAATGTGGCAGGTGCTTTAATTGCTGGATTTTCGCTCTTAGTAGGGGGATTTGGGATTGCGAACATTATGTTCGTTTCAGTGAAAGAGCGTACGAATATTATCGGAATCCAGAAGTCATTAGGTGCTAAGAATTATTTCATTCTATTCCAATTTCTATTTGAGGCAGTTTTCTTGAGTTTGATTGGAGGTATCGTTGGGATTGGTTTGGTCGTCTTACTTACTCTTATTCCGCAAGATGCTCTGCCGCTTGTATTATCGATGAAGAATATTGTTACTGGATTATTTATTTCCAGCTTTATCGGAATCCTTTCAGGTATAATCCCAGCTTGGGTAGCTGCTAAAATGGATCCGGTAATCGCAATTCGATCGAAGTAAGCTAGTATTTAACTGACTACTGACTACTGTTTACTGACTACTGTTTACTGACTACTGTTTACTGACTACTGGTTACTATTCACTGACTACTGTCCACTGTCCACTGAATACTGTTTACTGATTACTGTCCACTGACTACTGACTACTGATTACTGCCCACTGTTTTTAAACCCCATAAAAAAAGCCCCTCCTAAACAAATAGGAGAGGCTTTTTAG
>CAJCBY010000223.1 GCA_903960725.1 uncultured Cytophagaceae bacterium
AGTGACTCCGTAACGATCTCGAAGATCCACCCAAATCATCCCCCCTTTATCTCGTGAACGCTGAACCCAGCCACAAAGAGTTACCTCGGTGCCCGCGTGTTCGATGCGCAATTCGCCATTTGTATGTGTACGTAGCATAGAAAATATTAAAATTCGGGCAAAATTACGGAAAAGCGCAGGGAGAGAAAAACATTTAGGGCTTTATTCTTTTTTACTTAATTTTGAATTATGTCAAAAATTGGGATTGTTGGATCAGGAATGGGTAGTTTGGGCTTTGCCATTCGCAGCGCGGTGGCGGGTCACCAAGTCACCGTTTTCGAAGCAAATTCCTATCCCGGAGGCAAATTAGCCCAAATCGAAACGAACGGCTTTCGCTTTGATGCCGGCCCCTCCCTTTTCACGATGCCGCATCTAGTAGACGAACTGTTCACGCTGGCTGGCAAAAATCCCCGCGACTATTTCAGCTATGAACGTTTGCCGGAGATTTGCCGCTATTTTTGGGAAGATGGCACGCGCTTACAAACGAATGCCGCACCCGCAGAAACTGCCGAAGCAATAGCTTCGGAGCTAGGAGAATCCTCCGAGAATGTGGCCAGTTTTTTGCGTGAGATCGGAGAAAACTACCACATCATTAGTGAGCTATTTCTGGACAATTCTTTGCATTCCTTCTCCACATGGACAGGACCCAAAGCCCTCAAAGGCTACCTGAATATCCCACGTCTTGGTTTATTTAATACCATGCACCGCTCCCACGCGAAGCGTTTTACTAACCAGAAAACGGTCCAGCTTTTTGACCGCTACGCCACCTATAACGGCTCAGATCCTTACCAAACGCCCGCGACATTATCGATCATACCGCATTTGGAATACAACATAGGCGCCTTTTTTCCAAAAGGCGGCATCATCAGCATCCCACGTGCGCTACACCGCCTGGCCGAAGAACTAGGCGTATTCTTTCACTTCAATGAGAAAGTATCCCGCATTACAACTGAAAACAATACAGCCACCGGAATAGAGACCGAAAAAGGAAATTACACCTTTGATTACATTGCCTGCAACGCAGACATTCGCCCGAGTTACACCAAACTGCTGGCACAAGAACCGCAACCGAAAAAGCTTTTAAATCAGCCCAAATCGAGCTCCGGCATCATCTTCTATTGGGGAATGGACCGCAGTTTCGACGAATTGGGTGTACACAACATCTTCTTCTCGGACGATTACCAAGGCGAATTCAAGGCCATCTTCGAAGACAAAACCATTAACGACGACCCTACTATTTACCTACATATCTCTT
Organism: uncultured Cytophagaceae bacterium; assembly: GCA_903960725.1. Classification (GTDB taxonomy): domain Bacteria; phylum Bacteroidota; class Bacteroidia; order Cytophagales; family Spirosomataceae; genus Aquirufa. Next base: position 1,295 of record CAJCBY010000223.1, read on the forward strand.
CGAAAGTAGAAAAAACCGATGCTCCGAAAGGCGGCGAAAACTGGTTTATTCTCATGAATGTTCCAGCGAATGAGGGACAAAATTGGGATGCGCTAGTGGCAAAGATGAGAAGAAATGTGATCGAAAAATTATCCCGCAACTTAGGCGTAGACATCGAGAAACACATCGTCGCCGAGGACCTTTTAGACCCGCGCAGCATCGAGGCGAGAACCTCATCGGCAGGAGGTGCGCTTTATGGAAACGCCTCGAACAACCGATTTGCAGCCTTTTTACGCCACCCTAATTACCGAAAGGCGATCAAA
>CAJCBY010000224.1 GCA_903960725.1 uncultured Cytophagaceae bacterium
ACAGAGACGGAAGCCGTTGAACTAGCGCAATACGTTCACGATTTCCTAATGAAGCATTACGGTCGTTTAGATGTGACGCTAGGGGAGTTCCAACGCCTGAAAAGAGGCAATCAAGATTGGCCACAAGCCGGTATGCCGGATGTGTTAGCGGCGGTGATGTCTGAGCCTTTTGGAGAATCAAAGCGCAAGATGATTAGCGGCGATGCCTATATCGGTTTCGTCAAGTTTCCTAAGGATGGTGGTTTGCCATTAATTGAGACGGTAAATACCTTCGGGGCAAGTTCTCATCCGGAATCTAAGCACTTCGCTGATCAACGTGAACTATACCAAGCGCAGAAAACGAAGCGCATGACTTTGGACAAAGCCGAAGTTTTGAAAAATGCCGAACGTATTTACCAGCCTGAATAGCTTACAATAGAAAATCAGGATCTTTATAGGCAGGGGCAGGGTATTTATAAAATCCTTCCCCTGTTTTTTCTCCCAGCTTCCCAGCATCGATATAAGTCTTTAAAAGCGCTGCAAAAGCCTGCGAACCCGCATCCTCTAAGTTATGCGTCACATGCCAGGCCGTATCTAATCCAATCGAGTCCAGTATCCCAAATGGCCCCATCGGCATATGGAAATTCACCATCCAGGACTTATCGATGTCCTCAATACTCGCGACTTCCTTGGTCCTTAACTTTCCCGCTGCACCTATCACGGCCATCAGCATGTAATTAAATACATAGCCCGGATTCTCCTTTCGAACAATTACGGGTACTTGTTTCAGCGCTCTGCCAAAATCTTCTAATAAAGTCACAACCTCTTCAGACGTTCTCGGATGCGGCATGATATCCACCACCTTCGAATAAAACACATCATGAAAATGAAAAGCACAAAATAGGGCAGGGCGATCCACCGAATCTACGAGCATGGAAGGCAATAAATACGAGGTATTGGTTGTGAAAATCGTCTTAGCCGGTGCTAAGGCAGAAAATTGTGCCCACACTTGACGTTTCAAAGGCAATTCCTCCGTCACCGACTCAGAGATAATATCCGCATCAGCCACAGCCTCCGCTGGATCCGTCGTGAATTTAATCTTCTCTATAATTTCATCACTCAACGAAAGCGAACGAAGTATCTTAGCCATCACTTTCTTAGAAGCCACAAATGCCTCCGCTTTAATGTCATAAACACTGACTTGAAAGCCTGACATAGCAGCCTGCAAGGCAATTCTCGTCCCTAAGGTTCCTGCACCTAAGATGCACACGTTATTAATTTTCATATGTTGCCTGTTTGAATAGATGCCATCGCTTTTCGGCCGGCGGCCTCCACGACTTGATGTAGAACACTAAAACGCGGGTCTTTGGAATACCCTAAACTAAAACGCTGGTAAATCTGCTGTGCAATAGTAGCTACTTTACATAGCCCGAACACATAGTAGAAAACCATCTCACTCATATTCCGCCCCGTTTTAGAGGCATAATAGTCAATCACCTCGCGGCGGGTGAAATTCCCCGGCACATACGAGAGATTAAACATCTTTAGAATATCCTCATCTTCTGCCTCCGCCCAATAGGCTAAGCTCGTGCCTAAGTCCATCAGCGGATCTCCCACGGTTGCCATCTCCCAATCTAATACGGCCTGAACTTCTCCTGAAGTAGAAATGACCAAGTTATCGTATTTGAAATCGTTGTGAATAAAGGATACATCCGAAGTAGCCGGCAAAGACGCCATAAGCCATTCAAATGCTTTTTCAATCTGTGGAACCTCCGAAGTCTTTGACTTCTGAAAGCGTTCTGCCCAGCCTTGCACCTGACGTAAAGCATAACCCTCCGGCTTTCCTAGTGCGCCTAAACCCGACGAATCTAATTCTAGCGAGTGCAAATCGATTAAAACATCTAGCGCAGATTGCGAAAGACTGCGAAAAAACGATAAAGACGCCTCCGCCGGTGGACGATTTCTAATAATCATTCCGGCTACCTTTTCCATCAGGAAAAAAGGCGCCCCTAGGATTGTCTCATCTTCACAAGCCGAAATGGGATGCGGCATCTTCGTATATCCCGCCTTTTCCAAGGCCTGCAATACCCGAAACTCCCGAATCATATCGTGGGCTTTGGCAATCTTTAAACCATGCGGTGGTCTGCGCAATACATACGTCGCCTCACCGGCACGCACTTCATAAGTTAGATTCGAGAATCCACCCGGAAAAGCGGTAACCACCACGGAGGGAACATCTAAATAAGCCGGTAATTTTTCAAAGCCTTCCATTAGCCCTTGCGTGATTTAAGAATACTCTTTGCTAATACCGATTTGTGCACCTCATCCGGTCCATCATAAATACGTGCCCCACGTTCGTGGCGGTACCAAAACGATAATAAAGTATCATCCGTGATCCCTAAGGCACCGTGCACTTGAATGGCCCGATCGATCACCTTCATTAATACGTCTGAAACGTAGAACTTGATCGTAGAAATATCTTCTTTAGCCACCTTAGCGCCTTTATTTTCAATGATATGCGCGGTGTTTAACACTAAGAGGCGTGAGGCCTTTATCTCCGCTGCACTTTCGGCTATCCAATTTTGAATCGTCTGCTGCATGGCTAGTGAATGCCCTGGGTTTAACTCCCGCTCGATGGCGCGGTCGCACATCATCCCTAAAGCCCGCTCGCAAATCCCGATCCACCGCATACAGTGGTGAATACGCCCAGGCCCTAAACGAACCTGTGCTAAGGTAAAACCAGATCCTTCCGTCCCTATTAAATGAGACACGGGCACCCGGCAATTAACGAACTCAACCTCACTGTGTGAAAGGTAGTCTTCACCTTCATCTCCCATAATGGGAATATTGCGGACCATTCGATAGCCTGGTGTGTCTAAAGGCACTAAAATCATACTCGCCCGCTCATACTTATTTTCAGCCGACGGATTCGTCACCGCCATCACAATCGTGAAGGACGCCCCATCCGCAGAGGAGGTAAACCATTTATGCCCATTTATGACATATTCATCCCCATCACGCACAGCAGTAGTAGACATATGCACCGGATTACTTCCCGCATGTTCAGGTTCTGTCATTGCAAAACACGAACGAATCTCCCCACGCTCTAATGGCCGCAAAAAGGTCTCTTGTAAATAAGGTGACGCAAATTGATGCATCAGCTCCATATTCCCTATATCAGGCGCATTGCAATTAAATACATAATGTCCTAAAGGACTCGTACCTAACACTTCAGAGATTGAAGCAAATTCCACCAAGGACAAACCTAGTCCTCCATGCGAAACGGGCAGGTGAGGGGCGAATAACCCCACCTCTTTCGCCTTAGCGCGCAGTTCTTGCAGCGCAGGCAAATGAGCCCGAAAGGAACCATAAATAGCTCCCTGCTCTAAGGGAATGATGTATTCCTCAAGGAATGCACGGTATTGAGGTACTAGCTTAAGCGCTTTATCTGAAACAAACATACATTATATAGTTAAGCCGCCATCAGCTGTAATCACAGCTCCGGTGGTGTAAGACGCTCCAGGTGAGGCAAGGTATAAAGCGGTAGCTCCGATTTCCTCAGGCGTTCCTATGCGCTTTATAGGTAATTGACGAAGCGTATGTTGAAGTATTTTATCATTGGACCAAAGCGCCTCCGAAAATTTCGTCTTAATCAAGCCTGGACAAATGGCGTTCACTCGGATATTAAAGTCGCCCCATTCTTTGGCAAAAGCCTTCGTCATCGAAATAAGCGCCGCCTTACTCACACTGTAAATTCCTAAACCAGGTTCCGGTGAAAGACCGCCTACGGAGCTAATGTTAATCACAGACGCATTAGACGATTTTTGGAGATGAGGTAAACAGAGTCGCATTAATTCAAACGGAGCCTTGAGGTTCACATTCATAATCTTATCAAAAGCATCGAGTGTGGTATCG
>CAJCBY010000225.1 GCA_903960725.1 uncultured Cytophagaceae bacterium
ATTGCTAGATTCAATTCGCATTTACAAATGGCTGTGGACAGCGCGTTTTTTTAAAACGCGCTCACTTGCTGCTCAAGCCGTTTCTGGTGGAAAAGTTCATGTTAACAAACAACGTGTAAAATCGAGTAAAGAAGTTAAAATTGGAGCTATTTTAGCTATCCATAAAGAAGGGTTTGAGTGGGAAATCACCGTTACAGGAATTGTTAAACAACGCGTCAGTGCAAAAGAAGTAGCTGCACTTTATGAAGAAAGCCAGGGAAGTTTAGTCAAGCGACTCAGCCAAATTGACATCAAACGTGAAGAACGACAACTTTTAGGATTTGTAAGAACTGAAAACAAGCCAAACAAAAAAGATAGACGATTAATTCATCATTTTAAACGTGCAGAGTAGATTTAGAGTAGATTTATAGACAAGTTGGAGGCTTCGGTAAACCAGCTATCTTGCACGTATATTTTAAAGGCGACTGTGGAAATAATTTTTGTAAGTAAAGACTATTGCCAATTTCTTTTCCAAATTCATTTGAAATAGCTTTTATAAAAATTCGCGTATTAGGTAAGTATTGATACTTTTTATAATATTCACGCATAAAATACAAAATAGTCCAATGAGCCTCTGTTAACTCAATTGATTCAACGTTAGCGAGTTGAATAGCAACAGATTCGGTCCAATCCTCACCATTTATTAAAAAACCATCCTTAGTTAGATTTAAAGTTGAATTTAATTCCATGAATAAATAGGCGTGTGCTCAATTGTCATCTTAACCAGTTCTGCGTTATTTATACAGACAACCCCTTTAATTAATTTATCCTGCAATATGCCGCGAAAAACCAAATCGTCATACAAAACATAACACGGCACCAACTGAATCAGACCGAGTAGTTTATCTTCAAAAATGGAGTGTTCTAAAAGAGTCAAAACAGAATTATCTAAAAATACAATTATCGAATCTTGATTGTATAAACGAGTAAATAGAGAAGTATCCGATAAATTAAATACGAGATGAAGCATAATAACGTTAGTACATATCCGTCAATTTTAACCCAGCAATTCCAAATATCACAAAAGCAATTGATATTAAACGAAATATATCCATCGACTCTTTAAAGAAAACAATCCCTATAATTGCAACACCTACCGCACCCATTCCGGTCCAAACAGCATAAGCAGTTCCTAAGGGTAACGTTTTGATAGCCAGCATTAATAAATAAAAACTAGAACCGCCAGTAATAGCCGTCACTAAACTAGGTAATAACTTGGTAAATCCTTCATTATATTTCAAACTTAAAGCAAAAATAATTTCCATGCAACCTGCGGCAATTAATAATAGCCAATCCATGTGTTATCTCCAAATTTAGGTCAAAATCTAGTGAAAAAAAAAGCCCAACTAGAGAAATTGGGCTTTTGAGAAGATAAGAGCTTGGCGATTCCCTACTTTCGCATGGCAAAGTGCCACACTATCATTGGCGCTAAGCGGTTTCACTTCCGAGTTCGGGATGGGATCGGGTGGTTCA
>CAJCBY010000226.1 GCA_903960725.1 uncultured Cytophagaceae bacterium
GTGGAGAATCAAAATACAGGAGCTGCGCCTTATTTAAGAGAATCGATTCGAAAAGAACTCGTCAACATCATCCAAGAAATAAACAAAGATCGACCAGAAAACCAACAACTGAACTTATATACCAGCGGTCTCCGGATTCATACGAGTATAGACTCACGTATGCAAAAATATGCGGAAGATGCCGTGCAGGAGCATATGAGAGCGCAACAAGTTGCCTTTAACCAACATTGGTCCGGTAGAAATCCGTGGGTAAATGAGCGGATGCAAGAGATAAAGGGGTTTATTGTTACCGCAATGAAAAGGACTGAGCGATACCGAAACCTGATGGAGGCTTACAATAACGATGAGCTAAAGGTGTGGGAAGAGTTAAAAAGGCCGGTTAAAATGACTGTTTTTTCCTACAAAGGGGATATTGATACCACCTTGAGCCCGTTGGATTCGATGCGGTATTACAAACGAATCCTGAATATAGGGATGATGTCGATGGACCCGACTAATGGCCATGTTAAGGCATGGATAGGTGGCATTAATTACAAATATTTCAAATACGATCACATCTCCCAAAGTAAGCGCCAGCCAGGTTCAACCTTCAAACCATTTGTCTATGGCGCAGCCATTGAAAATGAAATTGCTACCCCCTGCGACAAATATGTGGATGAGCCTGTGACCTTTGGAACTGAAGATGGCTTAACAAATGATACCTGGACTCCGCAAAACTCGGATGGAAACTATAGCTACGAAAGCTTGACTCTGCGTAGAGCCATGGGGCGTTCGATTAATACTATTTCCGCTAAGTTAATAAAGGCCATGGGGCCGAGTAAGGTCGCAGACTTCGCCCATAAAGCAGGGATTACAAGTTCATTGTATGAAGGGCCATCCTTGTGTTTAGGAACATCAGAGGTCACAGTTTTTGAGCAAGTGGCCGCTTATTGCCCTTTCGCTAACGGAGGCGAAAAAATTGATCCGATTATCATCTTAAAGATCACCGATAAAAACGGTGTGGTTTTACGGGAATTTACGCCTAATGCTAAGGCTGTCATGAAACCTGAAACCGCTTACCTGATGACCTATATGCTCCAAGGTGCTGTTCGTGAACCGGGAGGAACTGCTCAAGGGCTAAATAGTAGTTCAATTGCGGCTGGAAATGAGATTGGTGCTAAAACAGGAACTACGTCAAACTATTCAGACGGCTGGTTTATGGGTGTAACCCAAAAATTAGTAACCGGCGTTTGGGTAGGTGGAGACGATCGTAGCATTCACTTTCGCAACATAAGCTTAGGCCAAGGAGCGAAGATGGCTATGCCAGCCTTCTCCAAATTTATGGAGAAAGTCTATTCGGATCGATCGCTATCTCTGGATGGTTACCACAAAATGCCCTTTATTAAACCGGCTGCTATGGCCTTTGATTTTAGTTGTGTAGGAGGAGTCGGTGCCGATTCCACCTCAACTTCATCAACAACTGAAACCACAATACAAGAATGAGAATTGTCGCCTTCGTAATCATTACCCTCCTCGCCTTCTCTTGCAATTCAAAAAAAACAGGCGAAGAACTGGCAAAAGAAAACTGTAGCTCCTGCCACAAATTCCCGGATCCTAGTCTTTTGGACAAAAAGACCTGGGACGAAAAGGTATTGATGGACATGTCCTATCGCTTAGGCATCCGTAATAAATTTGAATTAACAGCTAAAATTACGGAGGAACAATTCCAAACGGCGATGGCGATGAATAGCTATCCAGACAAGCCGGTTATAAGCATTGAGGAATGGCAAGCAATCGTAGATTATTATGTCACAAATGCGCCGGAAAAACCTCTCCCTCAAAAAGCGAAAAGTGCCATTTCAACCGAAGCTCTCCACTTCAAACAAGACGACTTCCTGTACCCCTCGTACCAGACAGGGCACGTTACTTCTATCAAAGTGCATCCAACAAAATCAGAGGCCTGGATTGGGATGAACACGGGAGAAACGCTTTTGCTTGATAGTAAACTCCACGTCAATTCAATCATCAAAACTCCTAGCCCTAATGTCAACACGGCGTTTATTGAGGGGAAGACCTATCTTTTGAGTATTGGAAAAATACTTCCAAACGATGAAAAAGTAGGCGATTTGTTTCAAGTGAATGCTCCCGCTAAACTCGTCAAATTAGTGGATGGGCTAAAGCGCCCCGTCGACATGCAAGTAGCCGATTTCAATGGAGATGGTAACTCAGATTTCTTAATTTGTGAATATGGATACCAAGCAGGTCAGCTCGTTTGGGTGGATGGGAAAACAAAAGAAAGACATGTTTTAAAGTCGCAGCCTGGAA
>CAJCBY010000227.1 GCA_903960725.1 uncultured Cytophagaceae bacterium
ATTCGTTTTTTCGGCTCCACTTTTAACAAGAAATATTTCAAGGCGCCTAATCCTAGGTTATGGAATAATTCATTTGATTCTGCTTCTGTGAAGCCATCAATTTTGCCTAATTCTAAGGTGCGGTCTTTGGCCGTTTGAATCATTTCTGCCATTAAATCATCCGCATCTACCACAGTTCCTTCGCGGGACTTCATCTTACCGCTAGGTAAATCTACCATTCCGTAAGATAGGTGGAAATTGCCTTGGGAGAAAGGCTTGTTTAATTTCTTTAATATATGGAAAAGTACTTCAAAGTGGTAGTCTTGCTCGTTTCCAACTACATACACAGACTGACTCGCTTTGAAATCTTCGTATTTCAATTGGGCAGTTCCCATGTCTTGGGTGATATATACAGAGGTTCCGTCTTTGCGTAAAACCAATTTTTCATCTAAGCCATCTGCCTCTAAATTAATCCAAACAGATCCGTCTGGCTTTTGGAAAAATACGCCTGACGCTAAACCCTCATCTACTATTTGCTTCCCTAATAAATAGGTATTGGACTCTCGGTAAATTTTATCGAAAGAAACGCCCATGGTTTGGTAGGACTTCTCAAAACCAGCGAAAACCCAAGCATTCATCTTATTCCAAAGGTTCATTACCTCTTCGTCACCTTGTTCCCATTTCAAAAGCATTTCCTGTGCTTTGAGTAGGATAGGGGCTTCTTTTTTGGCCTGTTCTTCCTCTATTCCTTTTGCCTTCAATTCAGCGATTTCTTCCTTATAAGCCACATCAAATGCCACATAGTATTTGCCTACTAAATGATCGCCTTTTAATCCGGACGTTTCAGGAGTTTCTTGATTGCCAAAAAGCTGGTAGGCTAACATCGACTTACAGATATGTATGCCGCGGTCATTTACTAGATTCGTTTTGACCACTTCGTATCCACCTGCTGCTAAGATCTGTGCCACTGAAAAGCCCAAGAAATTATTGCGCAAATGGCCTAAATGTAAGGGTTTATTCGTGTTAGGAGAAGAGTATTCAATGAGTACTTTTTCTCCTTTTGATGCGAGTTGAAAAGGGTTTTTATCGGAGGCTACGCTGGCTAACAAACCTAACCAAGCGGAATCTTGCACGGATAGATTCAAAAAACCTTGAACGACTTGGTAAGCCTTTACAATGGAACAATTCGCTAACATATACTCCCCTAAATCCGTGGCAATGGCTGCAGGAGCTTTTCCGGCTTGCTTAGTGAATGGGAAAACGACTAAGGTGTATGCGCCTTCAAACTCTTTTTTCGTTTCTTGCAACACGATTTCGGCCACCTCAATTTGAAAGAGGGCTTTTAATCCTTTAGCGAGTTCTAGTTGTAATTGTTGTTGAATGTTGGACATCTATGGCTGAAATTTTTCAATCTACAAAGGTAGCTAAATTCAGTCTAAACATTGCCTCTGATGCTCAGAAATGAATAAATTAATCTTACCTTTGCCCTAATTATGCAAAATACGTACCACGAGGCAATTCAAACTTTAAAATCAGGAGGCGTGTTGCTGTATCCCAGTGACACGATATGGGGTTTAGGGTGTGATGTTCGAAATGAACAAGCCATTGATAAGATTTTAGCGCTAAAAAATAGGCCTTCCACGAAAGGTTTGATTGTTTTGATCTCTAAAATCGAGCAATTGAGTGAATACGTAGAGCAGGTGCCTGATCTTGCTTGGGATTTAGTGGAATTTGCGGAGGATCCGTTGACAATTATTTATCCCAAAGGGAAAAATGTTTCTCCCTCCTTATTAGGTACAGATGGAAGTATCGCCATTCGGTTAGTCAAAGATGAATTTTGTAAGGGATTAATTTACCGCTACCAACGAGCCATCGTGTCCACTTCTGCTAATCTCTCTGGAGAACCTTCGCCACTTAATTTTGCTGGTATTGTGCCTTCAATCGTTTCGGGAGTTGACGGGATTTTAAAAAATCCAGCTGGGGATGGACCTGCGAAAAAGGCGAGTAAAATTGTGCAATTAGGCCTATACGGCGACTATAAGTTAATTAGAGGATAGATGAAAGAAGGGACGGAGATTGTAGCAGATCCAATATTCTCTAAAATAGGCCTTGCAGCCGATCGTTTGGGGGTGGATAGTTACGTCATTGGAGGGTATGTGCGCGATGCGATTTTAGGTCGTGATTGCAAGGATATTGATGTGGTTTGCATCGGATCTGGTATTGATTTAGCCCTTGAAGTGGCAAAAGAATTTGATTTGCCTGAGCACGCGGTGTCTGTTTTTAAGAATTTTGGCACAGCGATGATCAAAGTCGATGACTGGGATCTAGAATTTGTGGGTGCGCGCAGAGAATCTTATAATCGGGATTCCCGCAAGCCTATGGTAGAAGAGGGGACTTTAGAAGACGACCAAAACCGCCGCGATTTCACTATCAACGCGATGGCAGTTCAATTAAACAAAGCGAATTGGGGAAAATTATTGGACCCTTTTAAAGGATTGGACGATATTAAGTCCAAAATCATTCGTACCCCTTTAGCCCCCGGCATCACCTTTTCAGATGATCCACTCAGAATGATGCGCGCAGTTCGTTTCGCCGCTCAATTGGGTTTTGATATCCTCCCAGAGACTTTTGAAGCCCTCAAAACGGAGAAAGATCGCTTAGCCATCATCTCGATGGAGCGCATTTCTGATGAATTGAACAAAATGATTCTGTGCAAAAAGCCCTCTTATGGCTTTCTTTTGCTCGATGCGTGCGAAATTCTTCCCATCATCTTTCCGGAGTTCATGAAGCTCAAAGGCGTCGACACGGAAGATGGAAAGGGACATAAAGATAATTTTTACCACACCTTGCAGGTATTGGATAACATTGCCGAAAACACGGATGACCTTTGGTGGCGTTGGGCGGCGATTTTACATGACATTGCCAAACCGCAAACCAAGCGTTTCGTCCAAGGAAAAGGTTGGACTTTTCATGGGCACGAAGATATGGGTGCGCGCCAAGTGCCCAACATTTTCAAGCGCTTGAAACTACCTTTGAACGAGAAAATGAAGCTCGTCCAAAAACTAGTACGCCTTCATTTACGCCCCATAGCCTTGTCAAAAGAGGAAATCACCGCTTCCGCCTTACGCCGTCTTTTATTCGAGGCAGGCGAGGAGTTAGAAGCTTTGATGACTTTGTGCCGGGCAGATATTACCTCCAAAAATGGCGATAAGGTCAAAAGGTACTTGCGCAATTTCGATATCGTAGAGCAAAAACTAAAGGAAGTAGAGGCGAGTGATTCACTTCGCAATTTTCAACCTGTTTTCTCAGGAGAAATCATTATGCAAGTATTTGATATTGGTCCTGGCCGCGAGATTGGTTTAATTAAAATTGCCATGCGCGAAGCCATCCTAGAGGGTTTGATACGGAATGATTTCGAATCAGGTTGGGATTTACTACTAGAAGAGGGTCGAAAGCTAGATCTTAAACCGGTTGTTTCGTTAGCTGAAATTCAATAAAAAAGGCTCCGAATTCGGAGCCTTTTCCTTTTCTTAGGCGGATGTAAATTATAAGTTGATCACTAGATCTTCTTTTGCATAACGAACCTTTTTAGCATTTGCCATAAAGTCATTCGCTGCATCACGCTCACCTACCGCTAGCATTAAAACCGAGTGTAATCCCATCGCTTCTAAGCCTAGTAATTCATCTAATTTCGTTGGAATAAATCCTTCCATCGGAGTGGAATCAATTTGTAATTCACCAGCCGCAGCTAGCGCTGTGCCCATCGCTAAATACACTTGGCGAGCTGCCCAGTTTCTTTTTACTTCTACTGGACGACCCAACAGAGATCCAGCAATTGCTCCACGGTAATCCCCTAGCATATCTGTAGAAATCCCACGCGTATCAGCCACTAATTGGATGAACGTATCGATTTGCGTTTCAGTGATATCATTCCAAGCCGCAAATACTAACAAGTGTGAGGACTCTACCGCTTGAGGTTGACCATAAGCGATTGGTTGAATTTTTGCTTTTAATTCTGGGTTTTCAATCACTAAGATTTTATACGGTTGTAAACCAAAACCGGATGCTGAAAGGCGGATTGCTTCTAATAAAGAATCAATTTTTTCTGCGGAAACTTTGTTTCCAGTCATTCTTTTGGCTGCGTAGCGCCAGGATAATGAGTCGATTAAAGACATAAGTTGAATGGTAAATGGTGAATGGTAAATTTTAAGGCTTACTCTAGAAAATGGTCTTTGACATATTTTCTGAGAATAAGCCTAAATAATGCAAACTCTTTTACTCTAGCCCCCAATTAAGAGAGCGAAAGAGTTAGGAGAGTAGAGAGGAAATTTTAAAGGGTAATCGTATAAAACATTGTCGTAAGGCAGTTTTAAAGATTACCCTTTGAAATTTACTCTGAAACTAAAGATACGGTTAAAGCGAAATCATCATAAATCGCCTTATCTCCAATTGATTCAAAGAATTTCTTAGAACCGAAACGGATGTTGAAGTCAGTACGATCGATTGTAATGTTTGCTTTCAGCGCCATCTTTAATCCTTAGTTAATCCCTGCAGCATATACATCCATAGTCATCACCGCACTATCTAAAACAGTTGATGTCGAAGCACTGCGAATTGTTATATTAAATTGCTGATCAATTGCGTCATTTACCGCGGTATCTACAAATAAAGTAATAGCGCCTGTACCCATATTAGTCCAAGTGTTATTAGTTGCTCCTGTTATACTTGTGAAAG
>CAJCBY010000228.1 GCA_903960725.1 uncultured Cytophagaceae bacterium
AAGTTTATCTTATGTTTCGAAAGATATGGAGGAGGGATTCCCCGGAAACCTACGCGTTAAGATGACATATTCCTTATCCGAAGACAACGAAATCAGCATCGCCTACGAGGCGACCACGGACAAAGCGACGGTATTGAACCTAAGCAATCACTCCTACTTTAACTTGAGCGGCAACGCGAAACGCGATATTTTGAACCAAGTAGTGCAGATTGATGCCTCTCGATTAGTGGCGGTGAATAAAGTGTTAATTCCTACGGGAGTGCTAATGCCGGTTGCAGGAACGCCGTTTGATTTTACGAAGCCACACGTCGTAGGTGATCGCATTAACGATACCTCCTCGGAGCAGATTGCGTTAGGCGGAGGCTATGACCATTGCTGGGCGTTGGATAAACCAGCGGGATCTTATGCGAAGATTGCGACGGTTCATGATCCGGTTTCAGGCCGTAAAATGACCGTATCTACGGATCAACCGGGGGTGCAGTTTTATACGGGAAATTTCCTAGATGGGCATTTGACCGATAAATCGGGGGTTAAAATTACGAAGCGCCATGGTTTGTGTTTGGAGACGGAGCACTTCCCGGATTCGCCTAATCAGCCTACATTTCCTACATCGGTTTTACGCCCGGGGGAAGTCTATAAAACGAAAACAGCGTATCAGTTTAGCGTAAACTAAAGCGTTTTCGCTTCGTTCCAGTAGATATCCATTTCTGCCAAAGTCATCTCGGAAAGCGCCTGGCCATTCTCAGCCGCCCGTTTTTCGAGGTGCTGAAAGCGCTTGATGAACTTCTTATTCGTCCGCTCTACGGCGGTCTCCGGATTAATATCGATGAATCGGGCAAAGTTCACGAGACTGAAGATCAAATCACCCAGTTCACCTTCGGCCTCTGATTTTCCTTTTTCGTCTAATACTTTACCCACAAAAGTCTCCTTGAATTCGCCCAGTTCTTCCTCCACTTTCTCCCACACCTGTTCTTTTTCTTCCCAGTCAAAACCCGCACCGCGCGCCTTTTCTTGAATGCGCATCGCCTTCACGAGCGCTGGAAGTGAACCTGGAACGCCGCCTAGCACGGACTTGTTCCCCTCCTTTAATTTCAATGCCTCCCAGTTCTGCTTTACTTGCTCTTCGGTCTCAGCCACCACGTCCCCATAGATATGCGGATGGCGGTTAATCAGTTTCTCACAAACCCCATCCAATACATCGCTTACATCGAAGGCCCCTTTCTCAGAACCGATTTTGCTGTAGAATACTAGGTGCAAGAAGATGTCCCCTAATTCCTTTCGAATCTCTTGCAGGTCATTTTCCATGATCGCATCCGAAAGCTCGTAGGTCTCCTCGATGGTTAAATGGCGCAGCGATTCTAGCGTCTGCTTCTTGTCCCAAGGGCATTTCTCCCGGAGGTCGTCCATGATGACAAGTAAACGGTCGAATGCCTCTGCGGCCTTTGGGTATCTCATTATTAAGGATTCATCGCGTAAACGCGAACATAGTCGATTTGGAACTTATTCGGGAAAATTGTGTCGTCCACGCCTTTTATTCCGCCCCAGTTTCCACCGATGGCTAGGTTCATTAAGATATGTTGTTTCCTGTCAAAAGGCCATTGTTCCCAGCCACTTCTCGTATTTTTGAATTCGAAAAATTGCTTGTTGTCGATAAATGCACGGATATAGTCAGGTGTCCAATCGATCCGGTAAAGATGGAATTCGGTATCCCATTTATCGACAAGAGCGGTCGCCGTTTTTTGGGTATTAATTACGTGGTTAAAGGCTTTTGTATGAACGCTCGCATGAAGTACGCCTGGATCGTATCCTACGTGTTCTAAAATATCGATCTCGCCATTATCTGGCCAGTACTGTGAACCATAATCAGATTGACTTGCTAGCATCCAAATCGCAGCCCAGTTACCACGTCCAGCCGGAATTTTAGCTTTTGCCTCTACACGGCCATACAAGAAATCATTTTTGCCTTTGGTAACAATACGTGCAGACGTGTAATTGCTGCTACCTAGCTTTTCTTTAATGGCCTCGATAGTCAAAACACCGTTTTCGATGTGGGCATTTTTGATATTGGCATTCGTATAATTCTGAAGTTCATTATTTCCCCAGCCACTGTTTCCCACATCGTAACCCCACTTTGCGGGATCCGGCAAACCATCTTTCTCGAACTCATCTGCCCAAAACGGCGTTGTCGCAAACGTGTATTCCTTGGGCGCAGGTGGCACAAAGTCTTTCATATCAATCGCCGGAGCGACAGGGGCTTCAGATTTACACGACAACGTGCAGAAACCTAAACATAGAACAACAAGTCTTAACATAAGTAGAGGGTATATTTTCCCCAAAAATAGTATTTCCTACGGATTTATCCTCTCCAATATTCGTATATTTCGGAATGGATTTCAAACTCACCTCTTCTTACCAGCCCACTGGCGATCAGCCAGAAGCGATTCGGCAATTAGTCGAGGGAGTAAACAAAGAAGAACAAGCTCAAACCTTGTTAGGGGTGACCGGTTCAGGAAAGACCTTCACCATCGCGAATGTGATCCAACAGGTGAATCGGCCTACGCTGATTTTGAG
>CAJCBY010000229.1 GCA_903960725.1 uncultured Cytophagaceae bacterium
GGATTATTCGGCAAGTCTAAGTCCCCTTTTATGCCTCTGATTTCAATACCGTCGTAGCGATTTGCAGAAGCGTGCTGTAGAACCTGTGCGAAAGTCCAAGCCGGGCAACCGAGTGTGGAGAAGGATAGCAGGGGTTTAATGGGAGCTGCGAAATCTAGGGTCGAAAGGCCCAAGAGGGTTGTGCTTTGTTTTAGAAATTCCCTGCGGTTTGACATGATTCTATAAAGAAGGTTTTCCAAATTTAATCTTCTTCTAATATAAAATCGCAATTTTGTTTAATCCATTCGACGGGCGTCATTTTTGTAACTTCTTTGAAGGCAGTATAGAAAGTAGATCTGTTCTTAAAGCCTGATTCAGATGCGATGCCTGCAATGGTAATTTTCAAATGCCCACTACTTTTGAATTTTTCGATAGCAAACTCGACACGTAATTGATTACGTAAAACGGGGAAAGGAATTTTAATGATTTTTGAGAAACAATCAGTCACAATATTTTGGGGAATATCCAGACCCCTTGAAATATCGTGTTTTGAAAACTCTGGGGATAAATAAGGTTTTTCATTATGCAAATAGGCTAAAACTCGACTCGCATCTGTAATTAATTTATCTTGATTTGCATCCGTTTTTTTTCCTTTTGTAGAGACGTGATTCATTAATTTTAAGTAAAATGTTAAGTCCGAATTATTGATGTTTTCGTATAAATAACGAGGGAATAATAGGATGGATAAGGGCATAATTAAACCTAATGGACGCAACGAATCAGCCAGGCTAAATTCGAAAATCTGTAAATAGTTGTTAGACACGAAGAATATCATGACAATGAAATTCACTAAAACAATATAGCAGATTTGAACTAAAGCAATATATGATTTCTTGCTCAATATATTTTTTTTACGTGTCACAAGCCAAATCGGATAAATCATTATCAAAGCGCCGATTGTAGAATTGTATAAATCATTTAGCCTATCAGTTGTTTCCCAAGAAATCCAGTAGGTGGCCTCATTTCTTAATGGGCTATTCTGATTTTGAAATACCTGCAATTGATCCGTTAATGGTAGCTGATAGAAGGGGATTAAATTGATTGCATAAAGCACCGGAGGAATTAGAAGTAGAAGGAGTAAGTAGTCAAGTTTAGCTGGTTTTTTAACGATACTTTTTATATAAAGTAGTACAGAGGGCATAGGTAAAAACCCGATTAAACCACTAAATAAGATTAATCTCAAAGTGATGGGGTCGCTTAAAAAAGAAGTAAAGGGATTTAATACAGATTGTATTTTTATGCTACTTGATATCAACGCAAGAATCGCCCACAATACACCCTTATTTGTTTTTAAATGGTTAATTAGTAATAGTAGTATTACTAAAAAAAGTAGAATAATGACTGCTTTTTGCATTCGTATGAAGTGTTTTAGAAACGGAGTATTCGACCATAATTCACTATAATATTAGTCATAAAAAAAATAAATAAGACATTCAGAATAATTCCATTTGTTTAATTTATGCTATTTCGGACAAGATAATTCGCAGTAAATAAATACATCTAAATAAGTCACATCAAATTTGACTATATAAATGTAGAAAATGCGCTTAGGAATTATCTTTTTGTTCTTTTTAACCACCTCCAGCTTTGCTCAAAGCTATAAGTTAGCGGTGGGCTCGAATATTACTAGTTATGTCTTTACGAATTCGACGGGATCGAAACCATCCTTTTTGAAACCTGCTTCTGGCTTACATCTAGCGCTGTCGCGTGAGTCGTCGGTTTCGAAAGTTTTCTTACTTGATTTTGGCATACACTATAATCAATTCAATAATGTAGGGGATGTCCAAAATATTCCCTTTTCGTATGCAACGGATTTTATAGGGATTCAAGGAGGCATAGGACCGCGCTTGAAATTAGGGAAAGGATTGATGTTAATTTCTAAGTTAAATGCGTCTGTTTCTAAGCTGGTAAATGGGAATCAATTCCTATTGAATCAATATATTGACCTATCTGGTGACAAGCAGTTTAATTCACTTAGAACGATGCTAGGTTACTCGTTTGAGTTAAGTAAACAAGTGGATCCGCAGGTAGGCGTATTTGTGAAATACCAGCATTCTGATAGCTACAATTTTGGTAGTTCTACCTTGAATTTTATCCCCTCTACCTTCAGCTTAGGGCTTAGCCTTAGCAAGTAATCTCAAGTAATTTATTCCATGAAAAAATATTTACTCAGCGCACTTTTATTAGTTGTTTCTTTTATCGGTTTTTCCCAAAAAGGAATCTCCTACCAAGCCGTCATTCTAGATCCGAATAAGATTGAAATTCCTGGCCAAGACATCACAGGGCAGCCTTTAGCAAACGGAAACGTGTGGGTGAAATTCACCATCTTATCTGGCTCCATAACTCAATTCGAGGAAGTTCAGCAAACGAAAACAGATGCCTATGGCCTAGTCAATTTGCTTATTGGATCTGTTTCTTCCGCGTCATTTAATGCACTGGTTTGGGATGCACCACAAAAAAGCTTGCAAGTGTCTGTGAGTTTCAATCAAGGTGCCTCTTACACGAAAGTATCAGATCAAAAGTTTAGCTATACTCCGTATTCTTTATATGCTGAAACGTCAGGAAAGCTAGGAAGCACGTTAGGAATTGCAGGTGGAGGAACGGGTGCAACCACTGCTGTAAGTGCTCGAGCAAACCTGGGTTTAGGAAATGTAGACAATACGGCTGATGCCGATAAACCTATTTCAACGGTGACTCAGGCGGCGTTAAATTTAAAGGCTAATACTGCGGATTTGAATACCGTATTAGCGTTAAAAGCAAGTGCATCGGACTTAGATCTTAAAGCGTCTATCGCTTCACCTACATTCACGGGTACGGTTTCAGGAATTACGAAGTCGATGGTAGGGTTAGGTTCTGTTGATAATACTTCTGATGTTTCCAAACCCATTTCGACTGCAATGCAGGCGGCATTGGATTTGAAAGCGAATACATCTGATGTAAC
>CAJCBY010000230.1 GCA_903960725.1 uncultured Cytophagaceae bacterium
CGCTACCGGAATTTTGGCAAACTCTGGATCCGCATAGTATTTTGCGCGGTCTTCGAAGGCTAGTTTTTTGGCCTCCGTAAACAAGTGCACGTGCTCCGCAGAACCCAGTTTTATTTTAGAAAAATCATAGCCCTCTAAAATCGTTAACATCTGCAAAGCCGCGATTCCCTGGCTATTCGGTGGCAATTCCCACACATCAAAACCTCGGTAATTCACCGAAACCGGCTCCACCCATGTGGACGTGTGCGAGGCTAAATCTTCATAGCTCAAAAACCCGCCATTCTTCTTCATAAACGCGTCCATCGTCCGCGCCATATCTCCCTTATAAAAGGCGTCACGCCCCTCTTTTCCTAATTTCTCTAAGGTATTCGCTAAGTTCGGATTCTTGAAAATATCCCCCTCTACCGGCGGCTTTCCATTTGGATAATAGTGGTTAGCGACGTTCGGAAACTTGCCATAAGCGGCAGGCACGCGAGCTAAGGCGGACGCAAATTCGCCATGCACCGGGAAGCCATTACGCGCATAGGAAACAGCCTTCTCTAAGACCTTATTCATCGGCATTGAACCGAATTTCTTATGTAATTCAAACCACGCATCCACACAACCAGGCACGCTAACAGGCAATGGCCCCAGCGACGGAATATGTGTCAGACCACGCTTTTTAAACTCTGCTAATGTCAGCGATTTTGGCGATCTCCCGGAACCATTGATCCCATATAATTTCTTTGTTTTCGCATCCCAAACAATGGCAAACAAATCCCCTCCAATTCCATTTACGTGTGGTTCCACCACGCCTTCCATCGCATTCGCCGCAATCGCAGCGTCGATGGCATTTCCCCCTGCTTTCAGCACATCAAGTGCAGCCTGAGTAGACAATGGATGTGAGGTAGCGGCCATCCCGTTTTGGGCAATGGCCTGTGAGCGAGTCGCCCAAACTTTACCATACGGACGATCTTGCGCCTGAGTTAAAAGGGGCAAGCAAAGGAGTAGGAGTAATTTCTTCATGTTGTCGATTTTGAAAGAGTAAATTAGGCAATGGCGGGTGGAAATGCAAATGGGCTGTGGGGGTCAGGAGTCCGAAGTCCGGAGGGAGTCACTAGTCCGAAGTCCGGAGGGAGAGAGTCACTAATCTGCAACACCTATTTCAAAAACAAAAAACCCCTAGACCTTCGCCCAGGGGTTTCTTCATTCTTGAACCCAATCTAATTTACACTGACTTTGTAAACCATTTCTGCTTGATGCGCTCCGAGATGTAGTACATACACGGCACGATAACTAGCGTTAAAATGGTCGAGAACGTTAATCCGAAGATGATCGTCCAGGCTAAGATTCCCCAGAATACCGCGGAATCAGAACCGATAAAGATATGTGGATTTAATTCCGTGAATAGACTCACGAAGTCGATGCTTAAGCCTAATGCCAAAGGAATCAAGCCTAATACCGCCGCCGAAGCCGTCAACAATACCGGAGTTAAACGAATGCCACCCCCTTCGATGATCGCCTCTTTCAAGTCGTAACCACGCTTGAAGCGAAGCTCCTCGATGAACTCGATCAATAGAATACCATTCTTCACAACGATACCTGCTAGGGCGATGATACCTACGCCGGACATAATCACGGAGAAAGTCATTCCGAAAGCCATGAATCCTAATAACACCCCGATTAACGATAACAAGATCGTTGCGAAGATGATTAATGGCTTCACCGCAGAGTTAAACTGTGTCGCTAGGATTAAGTAGATTAATACCAAAGCCGCAAGGAATGCGACCCCTAGGAAGGTACCGGATTCTTTTTGGTCCTCTTGCTCCCCGCCCATGCGAATCGTATATCCTTGAGGAACGTCGATCTCTTCGAAAAGCGTGGTTAATTCGCCTACGATTTCATTTGCGTTATAGCCTTGAATCACATCAGAACCGAGGGTCACGAGACGCTCTTGGTTTTTGCGGTTGATTTGGCTGAAAGAGGTTGCGTAGCGAATATCGGCGATCGAATTTAAAGGTACTTGACGCA
>CAJCBY010000231.1 GCA_903960725.1 uncultured Cytophagaceae bacterium
GTGGCTAACCTACGTAAAGCTTTTGCGGTTCGCATCAATAAATTGGATTGGATGAGCGCGGAGACAAAAGAAAAGGCTTTAGCAAAATTAAATGCCTTTACTCCTAAAATCGGATATCCCGACAAATGGAAGACTTATGATGGTTTAGAAATCAGTGGAACTGAGTTTTATGGAAATGTTCGCCGCGCAGGCGCTTGGGGCTTCCAAGAAAACCTAGCACAATTAGGCAAACCAATTGACAGAAGCAAATGGGGTATGACTCCTCCTACAGTAAACGCCTATTACAGCCCTGTAATGAACGAAATCGTATTCCCAGCAGGTATCTTACAATTCCCTTTCTTCGCGGCTGACGCAGATGATGCGCTCAACTATGGTGGAATCGGTGCAGTAATCGGACACGAAATGTCACACGGATTTGATGATTCAGGTAGTCAATACGACAAAGATGGAACGCTTCGTAACTGGTGGACGAAAGATGATTTAGCTAAGTTCAAGGCTAGAACAGAATTATTAGGCAAGCAATTTGATGCTTATACGGTTCAAGATACCATCCACGTAAACGGTAAATTAACGATGGGAGAAAACATCGGTGATTTAGGTGGATTGAATATGGCTTACGAGGCATTCAAAATGACAAAGCAAGGAAAGGCAACGAAGAAAATCGATGGTTTATCACCTGATCAACGTTTCTTCTTAGCTTGGGCACAAGTTTGGAGAGGTTCATCTCTACCAGAATCAGAGGTGCAACAAGTACAAACGGATCCTCACTCACCTAACCAATACCGTACCATCGGTGCTCCTGTAAACATGGATGCTTGGTACAAGGCTTTTGATGTGAAACCAGGAGATAAGTTGTACAAGAAGCCGGAAGATCGGATTAAGATTTGGTAAGCTAAGTCCGGAGTCCGAAGGAATTTAGTCCGGACTCTTTCCCTCCGGACTTTTTAAACAAAAAGGAGGCAGCTCGTAGGGCTGCCTCCTTTTTTTTAACCTTATTTCCATTTTTCGATTTACTTCACATATTTTTCCAACCATTGGAATTGCTCCCATAGCATGTGTAACACGTTTTCTTTTCCACGGTAGCTGTGCGCCTCGTAAGGAAGGTAGACAAAGCGAGTTGTTCCACCATTACCTTTCAAGGCAGCGTATAAACGCTCTGAGTTGATCGGGAATGTACCCGTGTTGTCGTCTTGCTCGCCGTGCACTAATAAAATCGGTTCTTTGATTTTATCCGCATAGCTGAAAGGACTCATTTCAAAGTATAACTGAGGAGCTTGCCAGTAGGTGCGATCCTCGTTTTGGAAACCAAAAGGAGTCAAGGTACGGTTATATGCCCCACTGCGCGCGATACCTGCTTTAAATAAATCGGTATGCGCTAATAGGTTTGCTGTCATGAAGGCACCATAACTGTGACCACCCACGGCCATACGCTTGCGATCGCCTACACCTAATTGAACTAAATGGTCAATTGCCGCTGAAGCATTCAAACGTAACTGATCCACGAAATTATCATTGGGTTTTTTAGACGCATCCGTCGATACAATCGGCATCTCCGCATTGTCTAAAATCGCGTATCCTTGAGTCGCATAATAAATAGGTGACGCCCAGCTAAGTGTGGTGAAACGGTCTTTGCTACCGCGAATTTGAGCCGCATCTGCCGCTGAATTAAATTCACGTGGATACGCCCAAATCAATACTGGCAATGGACCATCTTTCTCTTTGTTATAACCTTTGGGCAGATATAAATCCCCGGTTAAGTCTACGCCATCCGCACGCTTGTACTTGATTTTCTCCTTGGTGATACCCACTAAATTCGGATAAGGATTTTCAAATTGTGTCAACGCTTTATCTTGAGCTGAATTCAGTAAATTCTTGATGAAATAGTTAGGCACCTCTGTTTGAGATTCCTTTCTACTTAAAACGATCAATTTATCTGCATCGATTACCTCTTCCACTTGCTCGAAATAACCCGGTTTAGCACGCCAAACAATCTCGTTCTTCTTCGTCGCTAAATCAAACTTTGCGATAAAAGGGAGATCCCCCTGGTCAGATGATCCCACTGGGTTATTCATCAAAATTTTAGTTCCGTTATCCGTGAATTGTATCACATCACGACCCAAGGCATTTTTTGTCAACACGGGACTTCCCGGATTGCGGTAAGCATCAGTAATGTTTCGCTCATACAAAACGTCCAATGTACCATCAGCAGGAGAATAACGACTTACTTTTGATGTTTGCTTACCACGTAACACCTCTGTCACTAAAGCCACTTTATTATTTCCCCAAATCACGCCAGAAAAACGAGTCTTTGTTTTAAATAATTCTTTTGCCTCTTGCGTGAAAGGAGCAGACATCGAATAAACCGCATCATGAAACTCTACTTGCTTCTTAATGAAACCACTATCTAATGGCATCGCATACACTAAGGATGCCGGCTCATCATCTCTCCAATCAAATCCTCTTGGCACATTTTGTACGTTATCATTTCCAGATGGAGCGCTTTCAGCAGACGGTAATTTGGCGATTTCTTTGATCATTTTACCGTCCAAATCAAGCACTTTCACTGTCGTAGGAAATCCATAGGCAGGTACTGCATACGAAAAAGGCTTCGCTACGGAACGCGTCAAAATATAGCGACGATCTGGAGATAATTGGAAGGAATTAAAAAGGGACGGCTCCCCTATTTTCTTGTTCACACCATTTTTATACACCACTAATTGTGCCTCTGCATAATAGGAGAATAAACTCTCATCATAAGGAGATTTAATCAAATCCTGAAAGGTAGGTCTTGGCGCCGCTTTACCTACATTCTGCTGAATAGTAGGTCCTTTAGGCGTGATAGGACGCTTAGGAGCACCTGCTGCATCATGAGTCGTTACTTTATAAAGAATCGTTTGATCATCTACCCACGTAAAGGCGTTTCCTAAGACTTGATTTAAGGGAGCGTTATTGATACGAGTGGCTTTTTTCGAAGCTATATCGATCACATATAAATCGACACCATTCACCTCTGTTTGAGCGAACGCAATCTTAGTCTCTGAAGGATTCCATGAGATGGATCCAGCAGCCAAGTTTTTAGGTAAACCAGCTATATCTACTTTAGCACCAGTACGAATCGTTTGCAAGGTAATGCTGCTGATGGGACTTTGGCGAGACGGAGAAAAATTCAAGGGATTCAAGCGAAGACCAGCAATTTTCATTTCTGGTTGACCCAGCTCCTCTACCGTAGGATAGGAATTACGACCTAATAATAACAAGTATTCTGCCTTGGAATCAATACGAACTAAGGGCGTGGGTTTCGCTAGCAATAAGTCTGAAATCGACTTAGGAGGCAATTGATAGGAATCGTCCTGCGCATAAGAGGCAGAAAAGGATAAGACGCTAAGCGCCATAATAAACAATGATTTTTTCATAGGATAGATTTAAACAAAAAAAGGTGGCTAATAAATTAGCCACCTTTAAATTACAAAATAAATTATAATGGATTTTGTACGATCGATGGATTTGCATTAATCTCACGACGAGGAATTAAGAATTCCCAACGCACATCACCTGGAGCTACATCAAATAATAAAGCTACAGAAGCAATCGCATTTGTACCATTTCTATTCAATGCTACATTTGTACGCTTCAAGTCTAAGAAACGGTGTCCTTCACCCCAAAGCTCTACACGACGTTGAACTAAAATTTCATCAATTAAAGCAACACCCGTTTTAGTTGACTTCACATAACTAGCGTCACGTGTTTTTACTAAGTCAAATAATACTTGCGAAGCACCTGCAACATCGTTTAAACGAGCTTTTGCTTCTGCTTCAATTAAATACATCTCAGCCGCACGCATATAAGGAACATCTCCCATAGCTGAAGTAGATGGCGTACCTGGCAATCTGAACTTTTGATTCAAGAATTTAGGACGAACACCTCCTGGAGGCACAATTGAGTTAGCTGCAGTAGGTGTCTCAACCCACATTTTAGCTCTTACGTCTGTAGCTGGAATTTGCTTGTACAATAAGCTATTAATAACCTTAGGGTACGTTCTAATTACAGTAGAGTTGTAGTTACAAGAAATGTAAGAGTGGTATCCACCGAAATACTCCGTTTGATCTTCTAAGTGATCAAAGCCCCACATCCATTCTGAATTCGCAATATCTTGGAATCCATCTTGGTACATAGTGGCCGTCATCGGAACATATCCCGCACGTGCTTCTGCTGCAAACTTAGCTGCATTAGCCCAATCTTGTTGCACTAAAGCTACTCTTGCTTGTAAACCTTTCACCACACTTAAATTGATGTGAGATTTGTTTAAACGAGACGTAGTTAATAAAGCAGCCGCAGCCGCTAAATCTTTGTTGATCTGTGCATATACTTCTTCTACCGTATTACGTGGCTTTCCTTCTGTAGTAGGCTCTAAAACTAAAGGTACCCCTAATTGTGCATTAGGTTTAGCCGTTGCATCATAGCGCTTTCCGTATAATTGCACTAAGTTGAAATAACCGAAAGCACGTAATGCCAAAGCTTCTCCTTTTAATGTATTGCGATCAGCGGCAGGACCTACAGCCTTATCTAAATTAGCGATACCAATGTTCGCGTTACCGATAATTCTGTAATACATTTCATACGGAAACTGTACTAATGTATTCACGTCAGAACGGTGTGCTGTCCAACGAGTCTCTCCTACGTGCCATGAAGCTGCTGTTGTTCCTAAAACCATATCCTCTCCCATATGATCAAGAATAATCATCATCGCTGGGTGACCAGAGTGACCTTGAGAACTCAAGTAACGTACGATAAACGAACGGTAAATACCGTTAATAGCAGATGCGGCATTCTTTGTAGTAGCATAAGCTGAACCTGCATCAATACTAGCCGTAGGGGTAGTATCTAAATACGTCTCTTCGCAAGATGAAAGTAATAATGCGAATACGAGCGAAAAGTAACCTAAATATTTCTTTTTCATGATTCTATATTATAAAGAGAATGATAGACCTAATACTAATGACTTCGCAGGACTGTAAACGTTACTAGTTGTACCTGCAAAGTTCTGCTGAACGTTCATCCCACTTCTACGAGATAACATTAAGAAGTTTTCACCACTCGCATATACCTGTGCATTGTCGATTTTCAAACGATTCATTAACGATTTAGGTAAACGGTAAGATAAAGTCACCGTACGAATGTTCATAAAGCTTCCATCTATTAACCAACGGTCTGAAGCAGCGTCAAAATCTGCGGTTCTACCCGCATCCATACGAGGAACGTTCGTTACATCACCTGGGTTAACCCAACGCTTCAAGATATCCACGTGTTTTGCATTGTGGTAACCTGCACCCATTAAACCAGCATAGGCTCCATCATAAATTTTACCACCAATTTGGTATACCATCAAAGCCGTTAAAGAGAATCCTTTGTAACGTAAAGACGTATTAACAGATCCAGTCAAATCAGCGATAGATGAACCATTATACCAATAACGTGCGTTAGCGATGTTATTCGTTAATGTGTCACCGTTAGCAGTGATACGAGAGTTAGAAGCTACATAAGAGATAGCACGGTACTCAGCCACACCCGTTTCTGGATTAACACCTTTGTACTCACGTAACCAATAGTCATATAATGAACTACCTTCTTTTAATTTCTTTGTACCATCGATGATTTCCTTGCTTTCTGCAGGCATCTTCGTGATCTTGTTCTCTAACTTCGTTGCATTGAAATCAATATTCCAAACAAAATCCTTCGTACGAACTAAATCAGTTGCTAATTGTAATTCGATACCACGGTTGTACATAGAACCGATATTACGAGTCTCAGAACCAATACCTACTGATAATGGAAGAGGGACAGCAAAAATCAAGTTAGTAGACTTACGATCAAAATATTCAATCGTACCAGAAACACGGTTCTTGAACAAACCAAATTCTAAAGCTACGTCAAATGCCGTATTTGTTTCCCACTCTAACGTCTTACTACCTAAAGAAGATTGTAAAATACCTGGCTCAGTCGCATTATTCCAACCTAAAGCGTATAATGGCTGCCATGCATAATTACTAATTCCACCATCGTTACCTGTTTGGCCATATGAACTTCTTAATTTCAAGTTATCGATAAAGGTTAATTCCTTAATGAAATCTTCTTGATCTAAACGCCAAGCTGCAGAAGCAGAATAGAATGTTCCCCAACGCTTATCTTGGTAGAACTTAGATGAACCATCACGACGAGCAGAGAATGAAACAAAATATTTCGAATCAAAATCATAGTTCAAACGAGAGAAATAACCTTCTACACGACGCATATCGTATTGCGACGTTAAGTTAGTCGTCGTAGTGAAGTTAATTAACTCATAGTTACCATCTAAGATTTGTTGTGAGCGAGAACCATCTAGGCTGTTACTTACTAAGTTGTAGTTTTCATGACCAATTAAGGCATCCACGTTATGCTTACCAAATGAGTGATTATACGTTAATAACTGTGATAAGTTATAGTTCGTAATATTCTCAAATGAATTCGATGCACGACCTGCCGGAGCGCCATCACCAATTTCTGGATTACCAAAAACAATAGAGTTTGCATTTGTGATATCCACACCTACGTTGCTAGTAAACTTGAAATCTTTCAAGAAAGAAATCTCTCCGAACGCACGACCACCTAAAAGGTTTCTACGGAAGAAGTTTTCATTTAACTCAGTTTCAGCAACAACGTGACGACCACCATATTGTGGACGGTTAGATAAACCTAAGGCACTTAAGTTACCATAATCATAGCGATTTCTACCATTTTCCAATTTCAAGAATGAGCCTGGACTAGCCGGATCATACGCATAAACTGGGTAAATAGGTGCCATACCACGTGTAAAGAAGAATGGATTCACAAATGAAGATCCACCATCAGCTGTAGATTGGTTTGAAGTCGTCACGGTTGTGTTCATGTTTGCGCCCACTTTGAACCAATTGTTCATTTGGCTGTTCACATTTAAACGCGCTGTAAAACGATCATAATCAGATTTAATCTGATATCCTTTATCGTTCAAATAAGAAACAGACAAGAAGTAATCTGATTTTCCGTTCGATCCAGAGAAGTTAGCACTTACCTCATCACGAATACCTTGACGCATCACAGCTTTTTCCCAGTTTAAATCATCTGGGTTATAAATCATTTGAGCAGACGCATTTAATTTACCATCTGTTCCCACTAATTGTGCAAATGGAACGTTGTATACATTATATCCTGTTCCTACAATAGCGCCTAAACCAGCAGATGCTGTTGCATTCGCTGTTGCAATTGCCACAGGATTTGAAGCACGGTAAGCTAAGTTATTACGATTTGATTCCCACATTAAAGGATAATAATCCGCAGCACCTACACGGCTATATTCAGGTAAAGCACGCGTGTTAAAACCTTTCGTGTATTTAATATTAATCGAATTTTTTCCTTTCGTACCTTTTTTCGTAGTTACCATCACAACCCCGTTCGCAGCACGCGCACCATATAGAGCAGTGGAAGCTGCATCCTTTAAAACAGTGATTGATTGAATATCATCATTGTTTAAGTTTGCAATACTTGCTGAATAAGGAACACCGTCTACTACGTATAATGGTGCATTTGAAGATGAAATAGATCCAAAACCACGGATACGAACGTCTGGAGAAGAACCAGGTTGACCACCAGTAGACGTAGTCGTCACACCAGCAGAAATACCTTCTAAAGCTTGTCCAATGTTCGTTATAGGTCTAACCCCTAACTTTTCTGCATTAACAGAGGCAGATGAACCTGTAAATGAAGCCTTTTTAGCTGTACCAAAGGTTGTAACAACCACCTCATCTAACGTAGACTCAGAAGATGCTAAAGAAACGTTAATAACCGTACGATTTCCCACTCGAACTTCTTGAGGAGCATATCCCACTGAGCTAACGATTAGTACAGAGGTAGAGGAAACGGTTAGCTTGAATGAACCATCCGCATCCGTATTAGTACCTTTGCTTGTCCCTTTGATAGAGACGGTAACTCCCGGTAAAGACATTCCATCTTCTCCGGTAACCTTTCCGGTAATTGATCTATCTTGTGCTTGTAGTGGAATAATCGCCACTAACCACAAGAAGATACTCACTAGTAATGTTTTTTTCATAATGTTTTTAGTTTGAACAAATGATCAATAAATAAAAAATCGGACCGCTAACTTAAAGTAAAGTTAACAATTCAACAACATTTATTTATAAAATGTTTACATAACAGCTTTAAAATTAAGTTACAGGTCAACGATTGGGTACGAAAAACTTACCTAAAAAGGAAAGTAAACTAAATACCAATTAGTGTTTGAGCATATTACAGAATTTGATCCAAAATCATAACTCCCGCTAATCCCGTGATAGACACGATCGTCTCCATCAAAGACCAAGAACGAAGCGTCTCTTTGACTGTCAGATTAAAGTATTCTTTAAATAACCAAAAGCCCGTATCGTTCACGTGAGAGAACATAAGACTCCCTGCTCCGATGCTCAAAACCATTAAATTAGCATTTACGCCACCCGCAGCCACTAGAGGATAAATCATTCCGGCTGCCGTTAATCCAGCAATCGTAGCAGAACCCAAGCAAACGCGGATAATTGCCGCCATCATCCAGCCTAATACTAAAGGATGTATCGGTAATCCTCCTAAATAGGACGCAATTTCCTTGCTAACCCCTGAAACTAGGAGAATTTCTTTTAAGGTTCCCGCGCCGGCAATAATCAATAAGATCATCGCCACGTCTTTCACCGCTTCGCCATACACATTCATCACCTCCTCGATTTTCTTGCCCCGGCGTATTCCTAAGATATAGGTAGCCACTAAAATCGCCACCAACATCACCATCGCAGGATCAGCGATGAATTTCACAACTGGGGATTCAGGTAATTGCACTTCTGCAATCGTGGTCCCTACTAAAAGAAATACGGGAAATAACGCAGCAATAAAGCTGGCTGTCTTGCTAGGCAAGTTCGTTTCATCTACTTCGGATGCAGCAAAAGATTTTAAGGGTTTGACAGGAAGATGGGCTAAGGTTTTGGCAAAAATAGGACCTGCTAAAATAATCGCTGGAATCGCTACGATGATACCCAGCATCAAAGTCTCTCCCATATTCGCGTGAAATTGTGCCACTAAAGCCGCTGGCGATGGATGCGGCGGCAAAAAACCGTGCGCAACTGACAGAGAAGCCATCATAGGCACCCCAGCCATCAACGGCGGAATCTTGTATTGTTGAACCAGGGAAAAGATCAACGGAATCATCAAGACAAATCCCACATTATAGAACAAGGGAATCCCAATCACAAAACCCGTCAGCATCAGCCCCCACGTAATATTCGAAAGCCCAAAAAGATCAATTAAAGTACCTGAAATTTGTTTCGCGGCACCTGAACTCGCCACTAATTTACCTAGCATCGCACCTAAAAC
>CAJCBY010000232.1 GCA_903960725.1 uncultured Cytophagaceae bacterium
TATTTAATATTTGTTACCATAAAGTAAACCTGCTAGGTAGTTATAGTAAAATCAAATTCAGAAAAAGAAACGAGGTAGGTTGAGAAAAATGGACATTCTTGGCATGTCCAATTTCACCTTCTATAGGGGGTTTCTTTCCCAAAAAGTGATTTCACTCGATGACGCTGTAAATCCCGAAATAATGTGAAAAAAACTGACTGCATAATTTTTTTCAAAAACGACTTAAAGATTTGGGACATTTTATGTATATCTCCTTTTTTTGATATTTTTCTCCTTTTTTTTAAAAATCTTCCCCTTTTTTTGATACAAAAATGAAAATTTATAATTTTTTATACATTTAATTACATTTTTATTAAATGGTAACACTAGGACATTATCAAATTGTGCAAATTTGCTATAGGTCTATTTGATTCGGAAGAATAGTTAGCTGTTGTTTAGCCCTGCTCAATCGCATACTTTACTTAAATAATAAAACTTTTTCCGCGTTTTCTGTGTTTAAAAAATATGCCAGAAAAAATTATTGAGGTCCGCCACCTTTCAAAAAAATTTGGATCCTTCCAAGCCGTCTCAGACGTTAGTTTTACCGTGTATAAAGGCGATGTTTTTGGCTTTTTAGGCCCTAATGGCGCCGGAAAAAGTACCAGCATTCGTTGCCTAAACTCGTTGATTAAACCGGACAGTGGAACGGTAGAACTTTTTGGCGAATCGATTGCCACCCACCGGGAATCAATTCTTGGACGCATCGGAAGTATCATCGAAAAACCTGATTTCTACAAATATTTATCCGCTTACCGAAATCTAGAAATCTTCTCTCGGATCTCCGGAAAACCATCATCAAAGCAGGAAATCTACAAAATGTTAGATTTCGTAGGACTAGGCGGACGCGAGCGAGATAAATTTGCTGGCTTTTCGCATGGAATGAAACAGCGTTTGGGAATTGCGCAAACACTATTACACAATCCAGAACTTATTATCTTAGACGAACCTACAACGGGTTTAGATCCTCAAGGTATTATTGATATCCGGAACTTGATTTTGCGCTTGAAAAACGAGCAGAATAAAACAGTTTTGTTGTCCTCTCATAATTTGGCAGAAATCGAACTCATCTGTAATCGAATGGTCATTATTAACAAAGGCCGGTCCATCGTAGAAGGAAATGTGAGTGAACTAATGAATGGAGAAAACCTGATTTTACGTTTAGAAGCAAGTCCTATGCCAGCGGCTAAAAATGTCTTATTAGCGTGGAAACCTTCGCTAATCTGGGACAACATAGGCGATACAGCGGTTCAATTCCCTATCGAAAAATCAGAAATACCTAGTCTTACTGCATTTCTTGTCAAGCAGCATATTGAAATTTACAGCCTGGAGGCTAAACGCACGCTGGAGGATTATTTTATAAAAATCGTATCTCAATGATCCTATTTAACAGCATATACAACGAAATTATCAAGATTGCCTTAAAGCCTCGGTCCTATTTAGGCCTAGCAGCGATCACCGTGTTAGTAGGTGTCATTCAATTTGCATTAAAAGCAGACGGAATGTCAATCATCTCCTTTGTGACAGCCTCCTTCGAACAGACTTTGACCTTCGAGGGCAACGTGTTGAATGGCAATTTAGTAGCCTTCATCATTTTGCAGATGTTATTAGTCCAAATTCCGCTGTTAGTTGCTTTAGTAACTGGTGATTTAGTTTCTGGTGAAGCTGCGATGGGCACCATTCGCATGTTAGCAACGAAGCCTATTTCGCGCGTTCAACTTCTGTTATCTAAATTTATTGCTGGAGGGATTTACACCTTTATCGTCATTTTGTGGATGGGTGTGATGTCTGTATTAGTCGGTAAATTGTTATTCGGGACGGGGGACATGATGGTGTTGAATTCGGATGGATTAGTGATTTTGCAGGAAGCAGATGTGAATTGGCGTTATTTGGGTGGATTTGCGGTGGCATTTTTAGCCTTATTTACCGTCAGTTCTTTATCCATTTGCTTGTCCTGTTTTACGGACAATTCCATCGGACCTATTGTGGCCACCATGTCGGTTATCTTGTTATTTACGATAATAGGGACCTTAGATGTGCGCGTTTTTGATCCGATTAAACCCTATTTATTCACGACGCACATGGCGTCATGGCGCTCATTTTTTGAGGATCCACTTCCTATTTCCGATATTTTGCGTTCCTGCGTCGTTCTAGTTGTACACAATGTGGTGTTGATTTCCGTTTCGCTATATACTTTCCACCGCAAAGACATTCAATCATGATTCGCCTACTCTTATTATTTCTTTCCTTTTCCCTGGTTGCACAAGATGCGAACAAGACTGTTGTACAGGTTTTGGCACGAATGAACAAGGTGCGCGATTACCGCGTAGAGGCACAAATCAAATCGGATATTCCCCTCATTAAGATTATGCCGGCGAAGGCGACCATCTATTTTAAGCAGCCGGAAAAATTCCGGATGATTACAAAAGGGATTGCAATTTTGCCCAAAAAAGGTTTTACCGACCTGACTGCTCTACTTCGCAATAAATCAGCATACAATGCCTTATTCACCGGTTTTGAGGTAATCGACGGTGTAAAAACAGAATCCATTACACTGTTACCTACAGACGATTCAGGCGAGATCGTCTTAGCGAAAATCTGGGTCGACGCTACATTAGACTTGATTTTAAAATCCCAAATCACCTCCCGCAGTAACGGAACCGTACTTTCCACCTACGTTTATGGTTCAGAAAAAGCCTACGGACTACCGTCTGAATTGAATATTACAGTAGACGTGAAAAAATTCAAGATTCCCAAAGGCGTCGTAGTCGACATCAACCGCACTGCGGTAACACCGGTAAATACGCGCAAAACCGGCCTAATTCGCTTGACTCTAACGAATTACGTCATCAACCAAGGAATTGTGGATAAAATCTTTAAAGAATAGCCTACTTTTCTTGTACTATATTACCGATGCCTTTCGTTCTTTTTTCGTAATTTAGTTTTCTAAATCGATATGGAATGAAGCGCTTTTTTGTTTGGCTAGTAGTATGTGTGGCTTTTTCAGCCTCAGCCCAAAACTGGCAAATGACGGGTTTCAAAAAGGCTGATGCCGTTAATCCCATTCTTTCCCCCTCCTTACAAGCCCGTTTCTTAGATCCTATTACCGGAAAAATGGTCGGTTGGGAAAACAAAAATGTCTTAAATCCCACCGCCCTAGTTCGCGATGGCCTTGTTCATTTAGTATACCGCGCCCAAGATTCATTAGGCACCTCCCGCATCGGATTAGCCACTAGCGCTGATGGTATTCATTTTCAAAAAAAGCCAGAACCAATCCTATTTCCATCCAATGACGCTTTCCGTGGCTTCGAATGGCCAGGAGGCATCGAAGATCCTCGAATCGTGGAAAAAGAAGACGGTGGCTATTTCCTCACCTATACTTCGTATGATGGCAAATACGCACGACTTTGTGGCGCGTTTTCCAAAGATTTACAAACATGGGAAAAAATAGGCCCCCTATTTACTTCCGAAAAATACCTAAATACTTGGTCTAAATCTGGGGCCATCGTTTCTATTCAAAATGGAACTAGAATCGTTGCAAAAAAGATCAATGGACTATATTATATGTATTTCGGTGATACCGATTTATTCTTAGCTACTTCGAAAGACTTACGACACTGGGACATCCTTGAAAATGCGGAAACGAGTGTTCGACTATCCGTATTAAAGCCACGAGCAGGCTATTTTGATAGCCGTTTAGTAGAGCCAGGACCTTATGCATTAGTGCGAAAAGAGGGAATCGTCCTGATTTATAATAGCTCGAATGCGGCGAATTATAACGAAACTCGCTTTCCTAAATTCACCTATGCGGCTGGACAAGTTTTATTCGATGCGCAGCAACCTTACAAGGTTATTGACAGAACAAACGAACCCTTTATTTGGCCTAATCAACCCTACGAAAAAGTGGGCGAAGTGAATGAAGTATGTTTCGTAGAGGGCTTAGTCCCTTACAAAGGAAAATGGTTCCTCTATTACGGAACCGCCGACTCGAAAATCGCTGTTTCAATCAAATAATGAATCATTTAGGTCTACATAGTGTCCACCACATCGCCATTATCTGCTCGGATTATGCGCGCTCTAAAGCCTTTTATACGCAGGATTTAGGGCTTGAAATTATTCGAGAAGTATATCGTGAAGAACGCGATTCATATAAATTGGATTTAGCGCTGAACGATCACTATGTGATCGAATTATTCTCTTTTCCTGACCCACCAACACGACCATCGAGGCCGGAAAGTTGTGGTTTACGGCATTTGGCATTTCAAGTAACAGACCTGGAATTGACGGTACAGGAATTGACCAAAAAAGGCATTACGTCGGAGCCTATTCGCATCGATGAGTTCACTGGGAAGCGATTTACGTTTATTGCGGACCCAGATGATTTGCCCATTGAATTTTATGAAATATGAATAGAATTGATAAAAAACCCCTATCAAAACTTGGATTCGATTTCGTTACGCCTTCATTCTTAGAAGAGGGCCAAAGCGAATTCGACCACCGCAACTCCAACCTCGACCTAGGTGCCTACCGGCCTTTAGCTCCGCGGGAGATTAGTATCCTAGAAGCGAACTTGAACGAAGCAGAGAACTGGAAAGATTTGTGGGTTAAAGAGGGTTTTAATCCGTATTTGGTGAAGAATTGCCGGTTTTTTGGCATTAACCGAATCGGTATTTTAGAGAGTTGCTATCTCGAATTCAAAAACCTGCGCATGCCAGTAGGACTATACAATAGCACCTTAATTTCCTGTGATTTTGGCGACAACGTGGCAATCGATCGCGTGAATTTATTATCTCATTACCAAATCGGGAACGAAGTAATGATCCTCCAAGTAAACGAATTAGCGACGACTGCGACGGCGAAATTTGGAAATGGTATTGTGAAAAAGGGCGAGGAAGAGCGGATCCGAATTTGGATGGAACTAGGCAACGAAAATGGAGGCCGAAAAGTAATTCCATTTGTGGGAATGAAACCGGCCGATGCATTCTTGTGGACCCAAGACCGCGATGACAGCCTGTTACAAGCGAAGTATAAAGAAATGACCATCCAAGAATTCTCGTCTAAACGCGGATTCTACGGCCAAATCGGCGATCGTACTGTTATCAAAAACACCGGTATCATTAAGGACGTCAATATGGGCACCGATACCTATATCAAAGGCGCAAACAAATTAAAAAACCTAACGATCATCTCGAACGCAGATGCCTCCACCCAAATAGGCGAAGGCTGCGAAATCGTGAACGGAATCATCCACGAAGGTTGCCGTATTTTCTACGGCGTGAAGGCAGTTCGATTTATTTTAGCGGCGCACTCGCAACTGAAATACGGTGCACGACTAATCAACTCCTTTTTAGGAAGTAATTCAACCATTTCTTGCTGTGAGGTATTAAATGCCCTGATTTTCCCAGCACACGAACAACACCACAACAACTCGTTCTTGTGCGCAGCGATCGTGAAAGGCCAAAGCAATATGGCCGCTGGCGCGACCCTCGGCTCAAACCACAATTCGCGTGGAGCGGATGGGGAATTACAGGCGGGACGTGGATTTTGGCCTGGCTTATCCGTGGCCTTAAAACACAACTCGAAGTTCGCGTCCTTTAACCTGATTTCGAAAGGAAATTACCCGGGAGAAATCCACAATCCACTACCCTTCTCCCTAATTGGAAACGATGACACAGAAGGTGGACTCCTGATTATTGCCGGCTATTGGTTCCAATACAACATGTACGCCCTAGCCCGCAACGCTTGGAAATTCGCTGCTAGGGACCAAAGAACCGACAAAGACATGTTGCTAGAATTTGATTTCTTAGCACCTGACACAGTTTCGGAAATCTTGCAAGCAATCAATTTATTAGAGAAATGGGTATCTGATTCATTAGGTGGCGGCGACGGCAAAGCTTGGTTAAATGACCCAGCGAATGCTTCAAATCCACTAGCGGTGTATGCAACCGGCATCGAGAACACGAAACGCAGAACACGCATCGCAAAGGCGCATAAAGCCTACCAGATCTTCCACGATTTGTTGTACTACCATGCTGCCAAAGAATGGTTAGCCACGTCCGAGCGCCACCCATCTCAATCCCCATCGGCACTTTTACAAGCGACTCTTAAAAACGCCACAGCGATTCAAATTTGGGAAAACTTAGGCGGCCAACTCATTCCATCCGGCTACATCCAAGAGATGAAAAACGATGTCAAATCAGGCAAAATCACCCGTTGGAAGCAAGTGCACGAATTCTACGAGAAACAAGCGACACTGTACCCTGATCAAAAATTCGAAAATGCTTTAAACGGCTTATTGCAAATTAACCCTCAGGCATTCAAAGACATCCCAACCTGGATAGAACGCGCCATCTCCACAGCTGATTTCCTTACAGCAGGTATCGAACGATCACGCTCGAAAGACTATGAGGATCCTTTCCGCTTAGCCATGTTCGGTAATGCGGAAGAACTCGATGCGGTGATAGGGGAAGTGAAGGATAATGAGTTTATTCAGGAAGCGAATGCGAAGCAGGTAGTTTTTAGAGAGAAGCTTAAAAAATTAATGGTAAATGGTGAACGGTAAATGATAAATCAGAATGGTAAATGGTGAATGGTAAATGGTGAATATTTTTATTCATTTACCACTTACCATTTACCACTTACCATTGAAAAAATTTGCTTCGCAAATTATGGCTTATTAGAATCCACCACCAATCTCTGCTCTCTATTCGCAATTTCCCAAGCCATGTAGAACACTAGGCGGCCTACTTTTTGGATTTGGTCAAATTCGATCTTGTCTACCTCGTCACCTGGCATGTGGTAATCATCGTGAACTCCGTTGAAGAAGAAGGCTACTGGAATACCGAATTTAGCAAAGTTGTAGTGGTCCGAGCGGTAGTAGAAACGGTTCGGATCGTTCGGGTCATTGAAACGAAAATCAAGCTCAAGACCAATGTGTTTCTTGTTTTGATCAATCAAAATCTCACGTAATTGAGACGATAATTTATCTGAACCGATCTCATAGATGTAATCTGGCTTGCCTTTGTGCTCGTCATCGTAACGACCAGTCATGTCTGTGTTTAAGTCTACAACCGTATTCTTTAGGGGGAACAAAGGGTGATTTGCGTACCACTCTGAACCCAAAAGACCTTTTTCCTCGCCAGTCACCGTCATGAATAAAATGCTACGACGTGGACGCTTTCCTTCTGCTGCTGCTTTACCGAAAGCCTCCGCTAATTCCATTACCGTTACGGTTCCTGA
>CAJCBY010000233.1 GCA_903960725.1 uncultured Cytophagaceae bacterium
ACATCCTTGTCTTGAATGCTATTATTTCGACACTGTGATTTAAACACAGTATCTCTTCTTTATTTCTATCAACACGTCAAAGAACTCTTGTACCTCCAATAAACCTTCCAAAGCAACCCGCTCTGGCGTGAATCTAATCACTCGATTTACTCTCAGTCTTGACCTAAGAACCTTCTGTTCCTAGCGATTGGGAGTGCAAAGATGTAGGATTAATTTATTATTAACAAATCATGAACAAAACTTTTTCAAGTATTTCTCGTAAATGGCTGAAAATCAAGAGGGGAATTTTTAAAATATTTTGACGTCAGTAGCATATCGCGAAATAATCCTACCTTTGTGCGAGAAATGGGCGGAGAGATTTTGGCCTAAATAATTAGCAGAACATGAAAGACTATCATATCGTATACGAAGACAATCACCTCCTGATCGTGAATAAGCGGGCTGGAATTCTCGTACAGGGCGATAGTACGGGTGATGTGACGCTGACGGATGTACTGAAAGACTATATCAAGGAAAAATACCAAAAACCCGGTGCCGTATTCTTGCACCCAGTTCATCGCTTAGATCGTCCGGTCAGTGGTTTGGTGATTTTTGCGCGCACTTCGAAAGCCTTGGAACGGATGATGGAGATGTTCCGTAAGCGGGATATCCAAAAGACCTACTGGGCTGTGACGCGCAAGAAGCCGTACCCAGAGAAAGGAAAGTTAACGCATTGGCTGTTGAAGAATGAGGCGAAGAATACGACGACGGCTTACGATTACCCAGAAGACAAGGCTTTGAAGGCGGAGTTGAATTATAAGATTTTGGGAAAGATCAATTTACATTATTTAGTAGAGGTAGAGCCCATTACTGGAAGACCGCATCAAATTCGCGTACAACTAGCGTCCTTAAATTGCCCGATTCGCGGCGACATTAAATACGGCTATGACAAGCCAAACGTAGATGCGAGCATAAATCTACATGCGCGCCGTTTGTATTTCATCCATCCGATTAAGAAAACGCCGATTATCTGTAAAGCGTCTGTTCCGGAGAATCCATTCTGGGAAGAGTTTTTAGAATTAGATAACGATGAGTTCAAGATGAAAAACTTGGATCACCTATACGAATAAAAAAAGGAGCTTACATAAGCTCCTCTAAAGTTGTATTTTCTAAAACGGATAAGTTCGCGTCCCTCCATTTTGTTAAGACAGTTCTCAGCTGGCACGTTTCCTCGTCAGCACAGTCATCGCATTTTCCATAAAAGTGAAGAGAAACACATAGGGCAGGTGCAATAGGTCCATCCACAATCCGAATAATTTTTGCAAATGTAACTTCTGCAGGAGGAATGCGAAGGTAGTAACCGCCGCCTTTCCCTTTTTGGGACTGTAAAATTCCGTGATTACGTAACTCTAATAAAATTGCTTCAAGAAATTTCTTCGGTATTTTCTCGGATTCCGCAATGTGCGAAATCAATAAGGGCCCTTTCTCGTAGGATTGCGCCAATACTTTTAAAGCCTTTAAAGCATATTTTGCTTTCTTCGAAATCATAGTGCTGTTGATTGTGAATCAAAGCTAAACAAAATTCAGGAATACTCCATTAGTCCGCTCGATTAAGTACTTATATGGACAAAAAAAAGAGGCTAACCTTTCGATTAGCCTCTTTATGTAATTCTACTAAACTAGAAACGGAAGTGAGAGAACGCTTTGTTCGCTTCTGCCATTCTGTGTGTATCATCTTTCTTCTTCACTGCTGCTCCCTCACCTTTCGATGCTGCAATGATTTCGTTCGCTAAGCGATCCATCATTGTTTTGTCACCACGCTTACGCGCGTAACCGATTAACCACTTCATTCCCAATGAAACTTTACGTTCAGCTCGTACTTCTGTTGGTACTTGGAAGTTTGCACCACCTACGCGACGGCTCTTAACCTCCACGGATGGCATCACATTATTTAATGCTTTTTTCCAAGTTTCTAAACCGTTTTCTTTTGTACGCTCCTCTACTTTATCTAACGCATCATAAAAGATGGTAAATGCTGTAGATTTCTTTCCATCGTACATTAAGTTGTTTACAAACTTAGTTACTAATACATCCTTAAATTTAGGATCAGGTAATACGTAGCGTTTTTTTGGTTTCGCCTTTCTCATGTTGTTAGTTTTTTAAATTCGACCCAACCTTCTGCTTTAACGAGCATACTGGATCTTTCTGTTAATAATAATTACTTTTTAGCTGCTGCTTGACCTGGTTTAGGACGCTTAGCACCATACTTCGAACGAGACTGTAAACGACCAGAAACACCGGCTGTATCTAAAGCTCCACGAATGATGTGATAACGTACACCTGGTAAGTCTTTTACACGACCACCACGGATCAAAACGATCGAGTGCTCTTGTAAGTTGTGACCTTCACCTGGAATGTAGGCATTCACTTCTTTTTGATTTGTCAAACGTACACGCGCTACTTTACGCATCGCTGAGTTTGGTTTTTTAGGAGTAGTCGTGTATACACGAGTACAAACCCCTCTTCTTTGTGGACAAGAATCCAAAGCTGGTGACTTAGATTTCCAAGTCATTTGCTCACGTCCCTTGCGCACTAATTGCTGAATAGTTGGCATTTTGGAATAATTACCGTTTAAATTTTAAAATTCTTTTAATCCCTACAAGCGCGTCAGACTCAATTAGATAGAGTTCTCCCACACTAATGGGGGTGCAAAGTTAGCAATAAGATATAGAAATCAAAAGGGGAAAATGAAAATTATTTCAAAAACCCGCGGATACCCATTTCCAAACCACGTAATTCCGCTAAACCGCGTAAACGACCGATGGCCGTGTAGCCTGGATTAGTCTTCTTTCCTTCTTGTAAATCATCTAGCATTCGGTGCCCGTGATCTGGACGGAAAGGCAGACGGTAATCTTGTCGACCAGACGCAATTCGTTTGTCCTGCTCTTTAACCAAACCTTTCATCACCCCAAACATATCCACATCCCCGTCTAAGTGATCCGCCTCGTGGAAATTCCCAAATTCATCACGGCGCGTCGCGCGCAAGTGAATGAAATTAATGCGGTGACCTAATCGCTCCACCATTCCTACTAAATCATTGTCTTCTCTAACGCCATAGCTTCCCGTGCAGAAACACAATCCATTCACGTTACTTTCATAAGCATTCAATAATTGCACCGCATCGCTTTCCGTACTCACCACACGAGGCAAGCCCAAAATCGGATACGGAGGATCATCCGGGTGAATGGACAGATTAACCCCTGCCTCCTCGGCTGCAGGAGTGATCTCTCGAATGAATTCATATAAATTCTCGCGTAATTCCTTCTCCCCCACTTCGGAATAGGTATCCAAAGCCTCTTGGAATGACTTCAAGGTGAAGCTTTCTTCCGAACCCGGAAGACCGGCAATGATATTGCGAATTAATTTTTCTTGTTGAGCTTGAGTCGATGCGTCGAACCATTTTTTAGCTCTGGCGATTTGCTCGTTAGAATAATGCTGCTCTGCTCCTGGGCGCTTCAATAAGAACAATTCGAAGGCACAAAATTCAGCCGCATCGAAACGTAAACCTGTACTTCCATCTGGAAAACGGAAATCCAAATCGGTCCGAGTCCAGTCTAAGATAGGCATGAAATTATAGCAAACCAGGTCTAAACCCGCCTGGCCCACATTACGTAAAGACGTCTTGTAGTTTTCGTAGTACTGCTTGTAGTTACCCGAGCGAGTTTTGATATCCTCGTGCACCGGAATACTTTCGATCACGGACCAGCTTAATCCGGCCGCCTCGATGATGGCTTTACGTTCCAAAATATCCTGTACTTCCCACACTTTTCCATTCGGGATTTGGTGCAATGCACTCACAATACCGGTTGCTCCAGCTTGACGTACATCGGATAATTTTACGGGGTCGTTTGGTCCAAACCACCTCCACGTTTGTTCTAAGGCCATAGTTTTTTTGTTTACTACCTAATTAAAGGCTTTATGCCCTCAATTTTACCTATTAAAAGGCCAAATAAAAAACCTTGCCTGGAAACCGGGCAAGGTTTTTGTAATCAAGCATTTATATACTTCCTTAAAAATTGCTTTCTAGGGGCGACAAAATTAGGGAGTTTTTTTTCAAACAAAAAAATTCCTAGCCATTTTGGTGTGCGGGCCGGATTAAATCGGTCACCGTTTTCACTGGATTGAATGTTTCCAACGGAACTTCCACAAAAAGCGTATTCCAATCTGACATGGCTCCATTCCAAAGACCAGGCAATTCCATCGCCTTTAATTCTTTTCCATCTTTGGTCTTATCCGTGATAAAACCGGATTTCATATCGCGATAGTTCAACAAGTTCAAACCGCGTGTTGCGCACACTAAATCCACCGGATTGAAGTGGGAGGCTTGGTGGAATTTTGCTTTTTGGCCTTCATTCTTCATATCAATCTGGGCCGATTCCACGAGCTGCAAAGTGAAATTTCCCTTGGCATCCTGACACCAAAAAGGTCCTCCTCCCGGCTCCCCCGTATTTTTCACCACCCCACAAACACGCGTAGGACGGGCTAAAACTTGACGGATTGTTGCGGCTTTTTCCGTTTGCGGCAAGGTGGAGAAATCAGCTGACGGTACAAAACCTAAATAGTTAGCCATCTCTTCTAGTGCCTCGATAATCGTTTCGTCCGATGGATTTTCTTGCAATTGCTTATCTAGGTGGTCTATTCCTTCCAAGATCCATAACAACAAACCACCCAAGGCCTTCTTGTATTCAATGGTCGGCTGTTTTAAAGCATCTGGCACCACGTTATCAATGTTTTTGATGAAGATCACATCCGCCTGTAAGTCATTCAGATTCTCTAACAGGGCTCCGTGGCCAGCAGGTCTGAAAAGGAGTGATCCATCTGATTCCCGGAACAGGGTGTTATCCGGATTTACGGCAATCGTGTCTGTCGCGGGCTTTTGTTCTGAAAAAGTGATCTCGAATTGGATGCCGGTTTGTGATTCCCATTTCGGAACGAGCTTGTTCACTAATTGCTCGAAACCGCCGCGGTGTTCTGGAGAGACGGTGAAATGTAAGCGGGCTTTTTGGCCATTTGAAGCATAGGCTGCTGCCTCCACGATGTGTTCTTCTAGCGGAGTCCTTGCTCCATCTGGGTAGGAATGGAAAGCGAGTAGACCTTTGGGTTTTTGGCCATAATTCATTCCTTCAGACCCTAATAATTTCTTTACTATATCTGCCGAATCGTCTTTTTCCGCGATCAAAGATTTTAGCTCGTCATAAAAAGCGAAGTGATCCAGCTCATCGAAAAACTTCGTGCATTCTTTGTTTTCCTCTCCAGTCGACAAGAATTCGAACAGAGATTTAAACATCCGGGTCGCTGCACCAGAGGCTGGCACCATCTTCAAAATCGAAAGCGATGATTTTTGCTGGTCAAAGCGGCCAATGAATTCTTGTAACTGCTCAGCCGAAAATTGAAAAATCCCATTTCCGATTGAAGCCGATTTTTCCAAATTCATCCAAGGGAAGCCCGATTTAAAAAAATCAACTTGTTGATTCAATTCCGCAGGAGTAATTCCTCGTTTTGATAATTGGGCTAAATCCTTCTCTGATAACATATGCGCTTTCTTTTGTGTCTAAAAATAAGAATTTCTTCGGAGGAATTCCTAAAAATCCGGTGGAGGAGTTCATTCTTTTTTGGTAGATTTGTTTAGACGATGGCGGACATTCAGGACATATTGCAAAAATACTGGGGGCATTCGGCCTTCAGGCCCCTGCAAGAGGAGATCATTCACTCGGTGCTGGATGGAAAGGATACCTTAGCCTTATTGCCCACCGGTGGAGGAAAGTCTATTTGTTTTCAAGTGCCTGCCCTCGCTTTGCCGGGAATTTGCATCGTCATCACACCTCTGATTGCTTTGATGCAAGACCAGGTGGCACAATTAAACCATCGAGGCATTCCGGCGACGGCCCTTTTTTCCGGCCTCCGCAAACGACAAATCGATATCTTATTAGACAATTGCATTTACGGCAATACAAAATTTCTCTATGTTTCTCCTGAACGAATAAAAACAGATTTATTCATTGAACGAGCTAAACAGATGAACATCAGCCTGCTAGTCATCGACGAGGCACACTGTATTTCGCAATGGGGCCACGATTTCAGGCCGCCCTATTTAGAGATTTCTGCCTTTCGTGCCTTGATTCCGAGCGTTCCTTGCATCGCTTTGACGGCCTCCGCGAACGAGGAAGTAAAACAAGAAATTCAAGAAAAGCTGCAATTCAAGAACGCGGCTGTATTCCAAAAAAGTTTCAGCCGTTCTAACCTCTCCTACTCCGTTCTTTATGAAGCGGACAAAGAGAAGAAGCTATGCTCCATGCTGCAACGTGTTCCGGGTTCTTCGATCGTGTATGTACGCAACCGGAGACGGACGCAGGAAATTTCCGATATGCTTTCCAAAGTGGGTATTTCTAGCACTTTTTACCACGCCGGTTTGCCATCAGAGGTCAGAAGCGAACGCCAAAAAGACTGGATCGAAGGGAAAATCGATTGCATCGTAGCTACCAACGCTTTTGGAATGGGAATTGACAAACCAGACGTTCGCCTCGTGGTTCACCTCGATTTACCCGATACGATTGAGGCCTATTACCAAGAAGCTGGACGTGCAGGTCGTGATGAAAAGAAAGCTTTTGCGGCCATTTTGTATGAGGAAAAAGATATTCTAGATTTAACGGCTCAATGGGAGAAATCATTTCCAACCGCAGAAACAATCAAAAGAACCTACCAAGCTGTTTCCAATTATTTGCAAGTTGCAGAGGGAAGCGGCGAATTACAGAGCTACGATTTTGATTGGATGGACTTGTGCAAGCGTTTCAACTTGCCTAGCTCGCAAACCTATTTTGCCTTAAAGACCTTAGAAGCCGAGGGTTTACTTTTATTGAATGAGGCCTTTCAGAATCCCTCCAAAATTCGCTTCATCGTCAGTTCCACCGAACTATACGATTTCCAAATCCGAAACGAAAAATTCGAATCCTTCCTAAAAGGATTGCTTCGGATCTATGGGGGTAATCTGTATACCCAATTCGTCAGCATATCAGAAGCCGACTTCGCTCATCAAATAAAGATTCCTCCTACAGAGGTGGAACGCAATTTAGCGTTGTTAGAGAAGTTCGAACTGATCGAATACGACAAGCAAAATGGACTGCCTAAATTGGTCTTTTTAACACCACGGGCGAACATTGAAAATCTTCCCATCATTTGGTCTGAATACCTAAGAAAGAAGGAGCGGTCGAAGAAAAAGATTGATGCGATGATTCACTATGTGAAACATCCCCAGGCGTGTAGAACGCTGTTGATTACCTCCTATTTTGGGGAGTCTCTAAAACAGGCCTGCGGGGTGTGCGATCATTGTGTACAACGAAAAAAAGAAGCCTCCGGGAAAGATATCCCCGAAGGCCTCGAAGCAGAACGTAAATTGATTCTGACTTATTTAAAAAACGGACCTT
The DNA here is from genome assembly GCA_903960725.1 of uncultured Cytophagaceae bacterium. Classification (GTDB taxonomy): domain Bacteria; phylum Bacteroidota; class Bacteroidia; order Cytophagales; family Spirosomataceae; genus Aquirufa. The sequence continues at coordinate 7,461 of CAJCBY010000233.1, forward strand.
TGTCTGTCCAAGATCTAGTGGAATGCCTCCGCCCTTTGGCTTCAAATGAGGCTTTGCGCATCATTCAATTCAGCCTAGAAATGGGCGAAATTCACTATAACGCAGCGGACGAACTTGCTATCGGCTCTGCCTGAAAGACAAACTTCACCGGACTTTTAACCTGTTCTTTTAATAAAGCCAAGGCTAAAACTTCTTTCGCATCGTCTACGTAGTGGAAACTCAAATCTGAAATATAGTGCGCTTCGATCTCCTCCACATCTTTGCGGTTCTTCGAACACATGATAATCTCTTTAATACCCGCTCTTTTAGCTGCTAAAATCTTCTCCTTAATTCCTCCTACCGGCAACACTTTGCCGCGTAGCGTAATCTCACCTGTCATCGCTAATTTCGATTTCACTTTGCGTTGCGTTAAAGCGGACGCAATCGCAGTTAACATGGTAATTCCGGCGGATGGCCCATCTTTAGGAACCGCTCCAGCAGGAACGTGAATGTGTAAATTGTATTGGTCAAAAATGCGGTAATCAATTCCGTATTCATCTGAATGCGCCTTCAAGAAACTCAAAGCCGCCATCGCTGACTCCTTCATTACATCGCCTAATTGGCCAGAAAGTGTCAAAACACCTTTTCCACGATTCAACAAGGTTTCGATAAATAAAATATCGCCCCCTACAGGTGTCCAAGCCAAGCCAGTTACGACACCAGCGTACTCATTATTCTCGTAGGTATCTTTATCGAAATGCTCTTGACCTAGTAATTTAACGACGTCTGTCGCAGAGATTTTATGCGGATATTCCTGATCCATCGCAATGGATTTAGTAATCTTACGCACCACACGACCGATCTCTTGTTCTAATTTACGCACACCAGATTCGCGGGTGTAGCCTTCAATTACTTTTTGGATCGCTCCATCATTGATCGAAAATTCCGCCTTCTCTAATCCGTGCTCTTTCTTTTGCTTAGGTAATAAGTGCTTTTTAGCGATTTGGACTTTCTCTTCCATCGTATAACCACTCACCTCGATGATCTCCATACGATCGCGCAAAGCGGGATGAATGGTATCTAAATTATTAGCCGTCGCGATGAACATCACCCGAGACAGATCGTAATCACACTCTAGATAATTATCCATGAAGCCGCTGTTTTGTTCTGGATCTAAGACCTCTAACAAAGCAGACGACGGATCGCCCCGATGATCAGAACCCACTTTATCAATCTCATCTAAGATGAAAACGGGATTAGATGAGCCTGCTTTTTTAATGCTTTGAATCACCTTACCTGGCATAGCGCCCACATAGGTTTTACGGTGGCCTCTGATTTCTGCCTCGTCACGCAGACCCCCTAAGGCCATGCGCACGTATTTACGTCCCAAAGCTTTCGCAATCGAACGCCCTAGCGACGTCTTACCTACGCCTGGAGGGCCATAAAGACACAAAATAGGCGCTTTCATATCCCCTTTCATCTTCAATACTGCCAGGTATTCGATGATGCGTTCTTTTACTTTTTCTAATCCAAAATGATCCGCATCCAACACCTTCTTCGCCTTCACTAGATCAAAATTGTCTTTCGTGAACTCACCCCAAGGAAGATCCGCGATCAATTCCACGTAATTCATCAACATCGGGTATTCCCCAGACATGGAATTCGTACGTTGTAGTTTGGAAAGTTCTTTTTGGAAGAAATCATTTACTTCTTTCGACCACTTCTTCTTCGCTCCTTTTGCACGTAGACCATCCAATTCTTGCTCTGGACTCTCCACGCCTAATTCTTCCTGCAATACTTTGATCTGCTGGCGGATGTAATAGTCGCGCTGTTGTTGGTCAATATCACTCGAAGCCTTGCTCTGGATCTCGCGCTTCAACTCTAAATGCTGAATGTCTTTCAACATATGCTCCAGCAAATGTGTAGCCTGTTCGATGCCATCTAAGGTCTCTAATAAAGCTTGTTTTTCCTTCAATTCCGCATTGATATTGGAAGAAAGGAAGTGCACTAAAAACGCAGATGATTCGATGTTATCCAAGGCGATTTGCGCCTCGCGTGGAATCTCTGGATTCAGATTTAAGATCTTTAAAGCACATTCTTTCAGTGTAGAAACGAGTGCCCGATTTTCCTTGTTTAATTTCTTAGGAAAGGTGTCCTCAATATAGGAAACGCGTGCTAACAGATTTGGTTCTGTTTTGATATATTCACTAACCTCAAAACGCTTACGTCCTTGCACGATGATTGTTGTATTCCCACCGGGCAAAACGAACATTTTTACGATATGGGCTACCGTTCCGATTTTATATAAATCATCCGGAGTAGGCTCGTCTTTTGAGTTATTTGCTTGAACTAAAACGCCGATTGTGCGATCACCTTTGTAGGCTTTCTTCACGAGGCGGACGGATTTTTGGCGAGAGACCGTAATCGGAATCACCATCCCAGGAAACAAGACGATATTGCGAATGGGAAGAATAGGCAATTGGTCTGACAAAACGCCCATTTTGTCATCGTTGTCCATCCCTTCTGACCCGATAGGGATCAATTCTATATTTTCAAAATCAGACATCTCTGAAAGCTGTAAATGCTTAAAAAGGTCATTTGGATTATTCATACCACATTTTTAAATTCTGCTCCTCAATGAGCAGACGATATTAATCAATTTTTATGCCAAACGACAAGATGGCAGTATGATTATCTTGATAATTGTTGAACCTCCTGAGTTTTACGGAAAAGATAGGACTTTTTTTGGCCCTGAAAAGACCAGGAAACAAGGTTTGTTTGGTCATCAAACTCGTCTAAAAAAATAGAATTCTCTAAATAAGATCCCACTAAATCAGACTTGGTGGGAATTTCTAAGTAGACCCAAATAGCGTCCTGCTGTTGTTCGGTTCCGAGCCAACGGTATGGCGTCGTAATTTGCTTACCTGCATGAAAGCGAAAATGTTTGCGAAGGTAGGCATCTAACGCTTTTTCAGACACTGCATCGCCGGGAACCATTCGAAATTTCTTGCCCGTCACAGAGCTCATTGTTTGCTCGAGATCATCCTGAAAAAGACGAATGCTGATTTCCCAGCTTTGGTCCGTCTGATTATAAGTCATCTCTGTCACCGAACTATGAAAAGGATGTGCGCCCGGAAAAAGTAATCTCAGAAATAATACCAGCAGTTTCAATTAGAAAAAGACTTTAAAGATATCGTTCCCAAACGTATAAGCCATCAAGGCAAGCAAGATAATCATACCCACCTGCTGCGCTTTTTCCAACACCTTTTCAGAGGCTGGTTTCCCCGTTATCATTTCATAGAGTAAGAAAATCGCGTGCCCGCCATCCAAAGCTGGAATAGGCAAGATGTTCATAAAGGCCAAAGCCATGGATAACAACCCCGTCAACATCCAGAATCGATTCCAATCCCATACACCACCGAACATTTGGGCGATGCCAATAGGACCACTCAACGCTTTTGATGCCGAAACATCCCCAGATGCGATTTTCTTGAAACCTTTGACATTATCGGTGATAACAGAGAAGGCACGACCGGTTCCGATACTAGCCGCTTGTGCAATTGAATAATCTTCATGCGTTACTTCAATCAACATCTCCGGAATAAATCCAATTTGACCTGATGAGGCAACCTGCATAGCTAAGGTGTCCGCCACGCCTCCGCGCAAAATACCTAAGCGAATAGGCTTTCCAGCCTCCTTAGCTAATAATTCTTTTACCTCGTGGTAGAAACGAACCGGGTTTGTGTTCACGGAAGTGATCACATCCCCTTTCTTTAATCCTGCAGCAAAAGCTGGCAACAATTCCGCTGGCTTAGCTGCGGAAAATTTATCGAAGAAACCTGGCTCTTCCGGAGCAGCTACTTCAGCTACTTTGAATGCTGCCACTGGTTCAATAAAACCCGCTTTCTTGTCGCTTAATTTTTCAATGAAATTCGATGGAATTTTGATCTCCAAAGTCTGGTCGCCGCGTTGCACCGTATAAGATGAATTCTCGCCTAATAGAACGTCAGAGGCACGCAAATCAGACAATTGTTTGTAATCAGCACCATTCACACGAATAATTTTATCGCCCGTTTTCAAACCGATTTGCTGCCCTAAATCCAAAGCCACAATTCCGTTTTTATTTAATTCCTCTTTGGATATGAAGTTATTCCCATTCGAATAGGTCAAGCAAACAAAGATCACCACACCTGTAATGATATTCACGATCACACCACCTAACATAACGATTAGGCGCTGCCAAGCGGGTTTTGCACGAAATTCCCATGGCTCGGGTTCTTTCGCAAGAGTCGCCGCGTCTTGTGTTTCGTCTATCATTCCGGAGATGGAAACGTAGCCACCTAGCGGGAACCAGCCTAAACCGTATTCCGTATCGCCAATTTTCTTTTTAAACAAAGCGAAGTTTAACAAGGTGGGAATTGGAAACATAAAGTCGAAGAAAAGATAGAACTTTTCGACGCGCATCTTGAACCATTTGGCCGTAATATAGTGCCCAAACTCGTGTAATGTTACTAAAATTGACAATCCTAAAATCAATTGCCCTGCCATCACTAAACCTTCCATAATTCGCTATTTTCTATTTTTATCTACCCATTCCTGAGCCATGATTCTACTTATTTTATCACTTTCAATATAATCCTCTAATGTCGGATTCGCGATAAAAGTTCCCTGATTCATACAATATTCGTTCAAATCAGACATCGCTAAAAAACCAATTTCATCAACTAAGAAGGCCGCCACCGCCACCTCATTCGCCGCATTCAACAAGCACGCTTGATTTCCTCCTTTTTCCAAGGCCTGAAAAGCAAGCCCTAAATTACGGAAAGTCTTTGTATCTGCCTGCTCAAAAGTCAAGGACGGATACTGTCTAAAATCAAAACGAGGGAAATTCGCCTTCATTCGATTCGGATACCCTAAAGCAAACTGAATGGGCAATTTCATATCCGGTAAACCCAATTGTGCTTTGATGGATCCATCCTCAAATTGCACCAAAGAGTG
>CAJCBY010000234.1 GCA_903960725.1 uncultured Cytophagaceae bacterium
AGTAATTACTAAATACAGAGAATATTTATTATGTGTATCTAATAAATTATTATTTCCAACAAAAATACTTAGATCTTTGTATTTTAAAGCAGGTTTAAGTGATTTATCCAATGATATGAATACTTATAATAATATTATTATAAATGCTAAACAGCTTTTTGAAAAAATTAATAATATTTCTGAATTTAATGGAATTTTAAATAGCGAGTTATTGTGGAAACTATATATTTCAAAAACACAAGCGAATTTATCTCAATATGAGGATGTAATTTTAAAAAAATGTATTGGAAATGATTTTATCAAAAAAACATTATTAAATTACCTTCGAAAACATTGTAAGTAGTCACTCATTTACAATGATTTACTATCACTTTAACCTCAAATTAATATGAAAAACAATTTCTACGTAAGCAGAGTGGTCTTTCTACTGGCGTTGATGCTTTCCCTATCTTGGGTAGCATTTGGCCAAGACCAAAAAGTTACTGGAACTGTCTCAGACACTAAGGGTGGCGGGATTCCAGGCGTATCTGTCGTGATCAAGGGTACAACAACCGGTACCACGACTGATGGAAATGGAGCATTCTCCATTAATGTAAAAAGTGGCAATGCCGAATTAGTCATTACTTCGGTAGGTTACGTTTCTAAAACCGTTGGCGTAGGAAATCGCTCATCCGTTGCAGTTACCTTGGATGAGGATGTAAGTCAATTAAGCGAGGTTGTCGTGACAGGTTACTCATCCCAACGTAAAAAAGACATTACGGGAGCGGTAGCCGTAGTAAGTGCGAAAGAACTTACTGCCTTGCCGGCTGCCTCTGTAACGCAAATGTTACAAGGTCGTGCATCAGGTGTGACGGTAGGTAATGATAACTCGCCGGGCGGTGGAACGATGGTTCGTGTCCGTGGTTTTGGATCTACGAATAACAACTCCCCATTATATGTCATTGATGGAGTACCTACACAAGGTTCGCTAAATCAAATCAATCCAAATGATATTGAGTCGATGCAGGTATTAAAAGATGCGTCTGCAGCGTCGATCTATGGTGCGCGTGCTGCGAATGGTGTTGTGATCATCACTACGAAGCGTGGTGGCGAAGGTGAGCCAAAAATCAGCTTTGACATGTACACAGGTACTCAACAAATTGGTAAAACATTAGATTTAATGAATACCAAAGAAATGGGTCAGTATTTCTACGAGTCGCAAATTGGTGCTGGAAGAGCGCCAGGAACTTCTCCATCTGCGCAATACCGTTTTGGTGCTGATGGTTCTCAGACAATTGCAGATTATATTTACCCTAACGTCTATGGTGCGTTACCAGCCAACTACGTGTATACAAATGACATCACAGATCCTAGATTGGGTGTTACCGCTTTCAATATTACGAAGGCAAACAAAGAAGGTACAGATTGGCAACGGGAGATTTTTGGACCAGCTAAAATCTCTAACTACCAGTTAGGTGCTACTGGTGGATCAAAGAATGGTAAATATGCCATTTCTGCTAGTTACTTTGATCAAGAGGGTATCTTAAAGTATACAGGATACAAGCGTTATTCTGTTCGTGCTAATACAGAATTCAAGAAGGGAGCTATCACTTTTGGTGAAAACTTTACGGTAACTTACGATGAGCGTGTTGGTATTCCTGCCGGAAATAATAGTGAATCCAATCCGATTATGTTTGCGATTCGTATTCAGCCAATCATCCCCGTTTTTGATATCACAGGAGGTCCTAGAGCTTTAGGTGGAACTAATACGTCTGAGCTAAATGGTTTTGCTGGTCCACGTGGATCAAACTTAGGTAATGCACCTAACCCATTAGCTCGTCAATGGAGAGAGCGTAATAACCCGGTGACATCTACTCGTATCTTTGGTAATGTGTTTGCGGAAGTTGAAATCATAAAAGATTTAAAGGCGCGTACTAGTCTTGGTTTTGAATACAACAACTTCAACCAATCTGCGTATTTCAACCGTGATATTGAGGCTGCTGAAGCGCGTAACGCGAACAGTTTAACTGTTTCTAATAGCTTTGATCGTGCGGTAACTTGGTACAATACCTTAAACTACACGAAGAAAATTGGTGATCATGACTTTAATGTATTGGTTGGTACAGAAGCAGTTTCAACCTATGGATTTGGTTTTTCAGCTCAGCGAAGCAATTTTGCCTTTGACGATTTATCGTATCGTTATTTGAACAACGGTTCTGCTGCTGGTTTAACTAATGCGGGATCTGGAGCAACAATCACAGCTTTGTTCTCTCAGTTCGGAAAAGCAAACTACTCATATAAAGATTTTCTTTTAGCTGACTTTACCTTGCGACGTGATGGATCATCTCGTTTCTCACCAGCTTACCGTTATGGTGTATTCCCTGCCTTCTCAGTAGGAGCTCGTCTTTCGGAATTAGCTTTCATGAAAAACTTGACTTTCCTCAATGATTTGAAAGTTCGTGCGGGTTGGGGTAAAACGGGTAATCAGTTGATTCCAAACGTCTATAATGCGTATACCTTGTTTACACCAGATCCGAATAATAATGCGTATGATATCGGTGGTGCAGGTAATGCTATTGCATCCGGTTTTGATATTTCTCAGTTCGGTAATTCAAGCGGCCGTTGGGAAACAAATACCTCTACTAACATCGGTTTAGATGCAAGTTTGTTTAATAACAAATTAGATATTGCCTTTGACTGGTATACACGTACTACTTCAGATATGTTAACACAAGTACCTATTCCAAGATCATCAGGGACAGGAAGTATTCCATTTGTGAATATTGGTGAAGTAAATAATACGGGTGTTGATCTAAACATAACTTATAGAGATCAAATCGGCCAATTACGTTATTCAATTTCTGGACAAATTAGCCAGTACAAAAATAATGTGGTTAAGTTAAATGATGACCCGAAAGCACAAATCTTTGGATTTACAACTCGTCTACCAGCTATTTCACTGACAAAAGCAGGATTACCGATTGCTAGTTTCTTCGGATACGTAGTGGAAGGAGTTCTTAAAGATGATGCAGAAGCTGCGGCCGCCGTACAAATTCCTGGTTACACTCGTGCGGGTGTTTTCAAATTCAAGGACGTAAATGGTGATGGAAAAATTAATGCTTCCGACAGAACGATCATTGGTAACCCTCATCCAGACTTTACCTATGGTTTGAATCTTAATTTAGGTTATAAGAATTGGGACTTTACTGTTTTTGCTCAGGGTGTTCAAGGGAATGAATTATTTAACTACTTGAAGTATTGGACAGACTTTAACACCTTCCAAGGAAACCGTTCGACCGACATGTTATACAAATCTTGGAAGAAACAAGGGGATGTAGCTCAATTACCTCGCTTGAATGCGAGTGATACCTTTAGTCAGCAAATTTCAACGTATTTCGTTGAGGATGGCTCCTACATGCGTATCAAGAACATCCAATTAACTTATACTGTACCTACTAAAGTGTTAAAGAAAATCAAACTTAGTTCAATGCAAGTGTATGTTCAAGGACAAAACTTGTTGACTTTAACAAAATACAAAGGTTTAGATCCTGATATTAACATTAGAAACTCAGGAGCTGATAATCAAGATATCCACATGGGTATTGATGAGGGTGCATTCCCGGTAGCTAAATCTTACAACGTAGGTTTAAGAGTAGGATTTTAATTAATTTAATTTGAAATAAATCAGATAAAAAAATGAAAAAGTTAATCATATTCGCATTGTTTGCGACAGTTGGAATAAACTTTTCTTGTTCAGAGTCGTTTCTGCAGGTAGAACCTCAAGGAGCCGCATCTCTAACGTCTCTATCTAATAAAAGTGGAGTAAATGCCTTATTAATAGGCGCATATTCATTATTAGACGGAGTAGGTGCAGGAAATACAGGACGTCAATCGACCATATCAAACTATGTTTTTGGTGGTATTACATCCGGTGATGCCGTAAAAGGTACAGATGCTGGTGACCAGCCAGAGCAAAGTTTTATTGAGCAATTCACTTGGTTTGCAGAAAACACGTATTTCAATGGTAAATGGCAACATACCTATGATGGTGTAGCTCGTGCGAACGAGGCTATTTTACTAGCTAAAAGTCCAGATGTGAAGGACATGACCGATGCGGAGAAAACGCAAATCGTTGCAGAGGCGCGTTTCTTACGTGGTCACTACCATTTCGAAGGAAAGAAAATGTGGAACATGATTCCATACATTGACGAAAATACCTACAAGCGCGATGATCCGAACTCTACAAAATTGGCTAATGACAAAGACATTTGGCCTAATATCGAGGCGGATTTAAAATTTGCAGCGGATAACCTTCCTGCAACTCAAGCTCAAAAAGGAAGAGCTACGAAATGGGCAGCTATGGCTTATCTAGCAAAAGTTTATATGTTCCAAAAGAAATTTAGTTTAGCAAAGCCTTTGTTGTTAGATGTCTTACAGAACTCTGGAAAAAAACTTGTTGATTATCATGACAACTACAGAAATACAACGAACAACAATGCTGAGTCGCTTTTTGAAGTTCAATTCTCAGTAAACGATGGTTCTACAGGAAATAACGGTAATGCAGGAGATAACTTGAACTGGCCATACTCTGCTAATGCTCCAGGTCGTGGTTGTTGTGGTTTTTACCAGCCGTCTCAAAATCTGGTGAATGCCTTTAAAACTACTACTGCTGGTCTGCCGATGATTGGTAAAAATAAAGCGGGTCTAGAAGATACTTATAACGAGGTGGATTTACCAAACGATCAGGGTGTTGGGGCTGCAGCTACGTTTGTTTTAGACGTTTCAGCACCAGTGGATCCTAGATTGGACTGGACTGTCGGTCGTCGCGGTGTTAATTTCCTAGATTGGGGTAAGATGCCAGGTTTTTCTTGGATTCGTGACCAAAACTATGCGGGTCCTTACACAGGTAAAAAATGGATGTATTACTTAGCTGATGAAGGAAGCTCTACGCACTCCACTAGCCGTCGTTCAGTTAATAACAACTACCGTCTTTTGAAGTTATCTATGGTTATTTTGTGGTTAGCTGAGATAGAGGCAGAAGCAAATAACCTAGCGAAGGCTGAAGAATATGTAAATATGATTCGTAATCGTGCAAAAACGAGTAAAGTTCAAGATGCATCTGTGAATTATGTAGTTAATCCTTACCCGGATGGCACTTTTGCTGCTAATGGTAAAGACTTTGCTTTAAACGCAGTGTATATGGAGAATCGTTTGGAATTTGCGATGGAAGGTCACCGTTTCTTTGACTTAGTACGTTGGGGAATTGCAGCGGACTTCTTGAATAAAATGTACATTCCTAAAGAAGCGGCAGCTGGTAAAGACTTGACTGGAAGAACCTATAACAAAAGAAGTTATATGGCTGGTAAATCATTTACTGACAAAAACAATTACTTCCCTCTTCCAATTGATGAGATTCTAAACTCTCAAAAAGGGGGTGCTGCTACCTTAAAGCAAAACCCTGGATATTAATAGGCTAGGGTTATTTTGAAAAAGTCAGGGCTGAGAGGTCCTGACTTTTTTGATTACACCGTTAAATAAATATATTTTTAGAAGAAAGGTAAATGTATTAACTTGGTTTAAATTCAACATAATCTTTTTACATATGAAAGCGTTTAAATTGCCATTATTGGCCATATTATTGATAGGATCTGGTTTTATGGTTTCATCTTGTTCTAGCACTGTACCACTTTCGAAGGTGCAAGAATCGAGAGAAATTAAATTGCCTTTTTCTGAAAAAGAATTCAAATCCAATGCGGAATTTTTACGCGTTGTTGCGCACGGTGAAAGTGCCTCTTCCACTTTAGCTGAGAAGATTGCGATGCAAAATGCCCAGACGAATTTAGCCACAAGAATTAATAGTCTAGTTAAAAATGTCGCAGAGGATTACAGCAAAAATATTTCTGATGCGAATTCAAATGAATTTACATCTTCTTTTGAAACCCAAGGGCGTGTTATCACAAATGAGTCCTTATCTATGGTTAATGTGTTGGATAAAAAAGTATTGTTAAAATCAAATAATATCTACGATATCTGGGTTGTAATTGAAGTGTCTAAGAAGAGTTTATTAGAAGGGGCGACTAAATCCATGTCAAACAATAAAAAACTTCAATTAGAAGCAGATAAGATTAGATTCAGAGAAATTTTCGAGAGTGAAATGAATAAAATAGACCGGTAGAATGAAGTTAATTATTACAGGTATTTTAGTGTTTTTGATTCCTTTTATTGGCTTTAGTCAGGATGTTGATTTGCGCAATGAAACTGAAGTTGATGCGGTTATTGGGCAGGATAACTATTACGTTCGAATTATACAACCTATGAAAATTGTAAATTCATCGACTCAGGATCAAAAGAATAAAATGGAAGTTGAACTTAAGTCCACTTTGGCGGAAAAAATCATTTCAAAGGTTTCCATAGCGAATACGTCTAGATCAGTTCAGCTGAATATCAATGATAGTAATGATGCGAAAAATAATAGTTCAAAAGAGCAAATCAATTTTGAATTTAACAGCAATATTAAATCTGATTTAACCTTCAGTGAAGCGAAAATTGTTTTTCAGGAGGACAATAAAAAGTTTAATTTGATTGGTCTGATTTATATAGACAAGGCTAAGTTTTTAGAACAGAATTTTGGCAAAATTAAGTATGAGATTAATAAATTAGTGAGTGAAGTCAGCTCAATTGTCACTAAAGAACCAAGACCTTTGCAGATTAAGTATAATGAGTTCTCGAAAAGTAAGAATAATATTTATTCTCTAATTGAAGTACAAAATACATTAGAACCTGGCAGAGTAAATGATGATGTTGATTTAGTTACTAAAATATCAACATTGGAAAACAGATTGACTGATATGCTAATTATTTTAGAGTCAGGTCAATTTGAGAAACAATTAGTAGCAGCAAAGGATAAATTACATAGTAAAAACTTTCGGGAAGCATTAGTTGATTTTGATTTGTTAGCAGTAAAGTATCCAGGTAATTCTACGTTAGCTTCTGAACGTGAGGCCGCTTTAAATGCTATTGCGGATGATTACAAGGACAAAGTAGCTTCCAATGACTATTTGTATGCATTGGAATCCATTAAGGCACTAGAGGTTATTGACAAGAGCTTTATAGAGAAGTATTTTGAAACATAGAATTTTTTAATAAAAAATGCCTTTGAAACTTATTTATCCAAAGCACAAGCTAGTGTTACCAGCAAAGATTACAATGAAGCGAAATATTTGATTAATAAAATTCGCGATTTTAGGTATTTCGATAGTAATCGTTTTGACTTCATTGAACGACGTGTAGACGACAATATCTTCAAAGATCGGGTCGTTGAAATTGATTATAAGATTGCTAACAAGAGTTTTGTGGATGCCTATCAATTGATCTTATCTATTAAGAAGGAATATCCGCTCCGAAATATGAGTGAGGTGAATTTGAAAGAGCAGGTAGTTGTGGATGCATTAACGGAGATAAAGGTGCGTGAAATTAAAGCGCAGCGCCCCATGACGTGGCAATTGCAAGTGGGAGGCGGATTGATTTCTAATTTTTATAGTTTACCTGCATCAGACCTAAACAATTATAAGATTGCTACTGCATCGAGTGTAGGTGAAATTGGATTGTATAGAAAAACAGGTATAAGAAAGGAAGATGGTTTAGAAGGTAAGCCTACTTACACCTCGAACGCTGTAGGAATTAGATTAGCTGTTTGGTATCCTTATCAAGTATTCGTTTCCTCTGTTCCTGGGGCATCACAAACGAATGCTGGGTTATTCTTTAGGTCGAACGTATATGAGCCTCAACTTTCTTTTTACACGTTGAGAATGTTTAACGTGAATTTTGGAAAGATTGTAGGTGACATCATTAATGTGAAATCTAATCAGCCGATAAATTCACAAAGTGATTATTATACTTTTACGCTTGGAATTCGCCCGCGCATCGGTAATGTCATGTTAAATGTGAATGCCAAATTAATTTCAGACTTGGCCGCTCGAAATTACGTTACTGTCCAGGCCACCTTGAATCTGGCACTTAATTTTAGTCGGAAGTTTAATGAATCTGAAAGAGCTGAAATTAGGAACACTGTTCAGCAGGTTAAAAATTTGTATTAATGGTAAAATCAGGGTCAAATGGCCCTGATTTATATTTATATGACAAACCTTTCCCTATGCTTAGGCCACTCCGGTATATCACGCCGTATTTCTTGTACATTTTAGCGTACTTAGCCTTTACAAAGACGGGATTTTATTGCTGGATTCCATTGATTTATCTTTTTTTCCTCATTCCGCTTGTTGAACTTGTGTTTCAACCGGATGAAAATAATCTGACAGACGAAGAGGAGCAAGTTGCGAAATCAAATGTATTCTTTGATTTAGTTTTGTGGCTAACGGTGCCCCTGCAGATCGCAGCGCTCTATTTGTTTTTGACAACTCTAGATCAGTCACGTCCTTTGTTGGATACTCTAGGACAGGTGATTGCTATGGGTTTATTGTGTGGGACTTTTGGGATAAATGCCGCTCATGAATTAGGTCATCGGATTTCTAAATTGGAGCAGTTTTTTGCCAAAATCCTCTTATTAACAAGCCTCTACATGCATTTCTTTATTGAACACAATAAAGGACATCACAAACATGTGGCCACATCGGAGGATCCTAGCACTGCCTTTTACAAGCAAAATTTGTAT
>CAJCBY010000235.1 GCA_903960725.1 uncultured Cytophagaceae bacterium
GATGAAATAGATAGAAATTAATCCCAAGCCACCGGCAATCAGAGAAACCGCATGCGTCGCTTTATTACCAATTGCTTTAGCAATACGAGGTAAAAAGATGGCATAAATAGCAGAGACAGCACTATAAACTCCAAAAATAATTCCCACCCAATTTGCCGCAATTTGAAATTCAGGAGAACTATGATCGTCCATTGGTAATCTATACACGTGATGTGCGATGGCAGGAGTGGAGAATACCCACATCGAGAATAGCGCAAACCAAGAGAAAAATTGAACCATCCCTAATTGACGCATGGTAAATGGCATTTCTTTGACATAGCGAAAGACCGACCAAATAGAATCTTTTGTGCCCTCTTCCTCAAAACCCATCGCCTCACGTTCAGCAGGAGAATATTCTTTCGTAGTAGCAATAGTCCAAACAATCGCAGCAATAAATACAAATGCACCCACATAAAAGCTATATAACACGTTATCGGGGATTTGACCTGGAGAAGCCACTTTGGAAATACCAAACCAATTACCGAACATATAAGGTAACCAAGAACCAACGACTGCTCCGATTCCAATTAAAAATGTCTGAATTGAAAAGCCTAATGTATTTTGTTCCTCTGGTAAATTATCCGCTACCAAGGCCCTAAATGGCTCCATCGCCACATTAAATGACGCATCCATCATCATCAAAATACCTGCACCCACAATCATGGGAGGGATAAAATTAGCTAAAGCTCCCGCATGAGGAAAGAAGAACAAGGCCGTTGCAGCCAGAATTGCACCGGTTAAAAAGAAGGGTTTTCTACGCCCCAAGCCATTCCAGGTACGATCAGAATAGAAACCAATAATCGGTTGAATAATCATTCCAGTTAACGGAGCCGCTAACCAAAACCAAGATAATTGCTCCACATCTGCTCCAAAGTTTTGCAACACACGAGATGCATTCCCGTTTTGTAAAGCAAAACCAAATTGAATGCCTAAAAAACCGACACTCATATTGAATATTTGGCCAATGCTTAAACGAGGTTTAGTAAATTTCTTCATACGTATTATAAGGTAATTATGATAGCTGAATTAGATGGAATTTGAATACGATTTCCTTCCACTTGCGCGGCCGGTGCCGCAGGAGGGACAAAGTTTTTATACGTTTTTAAGGTGACAGATTTAACTCCCATCATATCAAGCGCTAATGTAGGTATCTCGATAGTAAAATCATGGTTAATTGAGTCGAAATTACAAATAATCAAATTGCGACCTGTTGCCGTATAACGTAAGTAGGCATAGACTTTATCTTTCGGATAGCTCGCATTTTGGGCATATTGAAGATCGAAGAACTTACCCTGTTGAATGACTTCACTTGAATTAATCCAAGCTATCAAGGAGGTATAAAAGGTATCTATCTCTTTTTCGGCTGCAGTTAATTTCCCCCCATCAAATTTGCCACCATTTAACCAGCGCTGGTGTGTATCCACCCGGTAAAAATCAAACATCGTTGTTCGATCATCTGCTTCATTAAATCCTTCAATTTCATGTGCTTTTTCGCCAAATTCTTGACCAAAATAAACCATCAATGGGCCATCGTGCATACTCGCGGTCAAAACCATACCCGGAATTGTCGACCAAAAATTCGACGCAGCAAAACCAGGCGAATTCAAACGAGTCTCATCGTGATTCTCCAAGAAACGTAGCATATGGTTCGCAAAATCCCCTGATTCATTTTGCCAAACACGGGTAATATCGGCAGTCGTAGCACCTGTTTTCTTTTCCATAATATGACGAATCCCGTCATATAAGCCCACTTTATCATACAAATAGTCGAATCCTCCCTTGAAAATATAATTCCGGTATTCTTGTGGGTTATAAATTTCAGCGATAAAAACTACCTCCGGATTTAGTGCTTTTACCTTAGGAATAGCATAAGCCCAAAACTCCACAGGCACCATCTCCGCCATATCACAACGAAAACCATCTACACCCTTTTTCGTCCAATACAATAACACATCGGTCATTTTCAACCAAGTATCGGGAATCGGATCAAAATGGGTTTGATTGCCGTGTTGAAGATCAACACCGTAGTTCAACTTCACCGTTTCAAACCAATCATGAATCGAAGGTTGAGCAGAAAAAACATTATTTCCACTCACTTTAGCAGGTATCTCAACGTAGGGAACCGTCACTGGAACAGGCGGATTAACTCCCGTAGGAACGGTGAATTGCGTGCCTGGTAAATAATAAAAATTGTTAGTGGGTGAGAAGGAGAGGTCCTTGTTGTCATTTTGGCCAAAATCAACAACTCCCGCTGGTTTCTGATCAGAAGAATACGCTCTAGCTAGGTGATTAGGTACAAAATCCAAAACCAATTTTAAATCGGCTTTGTGTACACGATCTAACATAGCAGCAAACTCTTGCATGCGATCTGCTGGTTTATCAGCTAAA
This sequence comes from uncultured Cytophagaceae bacterium, assembly GCA_903960725.1. GTDB lineage: Bacteria > Bacteroidota > Bacteroidia > Cytophagales > Spirosomataceae > Aquirufa. The sequence goes on from CAJCBY010000235.1 coordinate 2,428, forward strand.
AAAGGATTGACGTCATAATAATCTTTAATCGCAAAAGGAGAACCTGCCCGGCCTTTGACTACCTGAGGATGATCTAAAGGCGACCCGAAAGCGGTAAAATCTTCCATCGTCGCATGCTCTAAAATTCCCGTTGTATATAAATGCGAATAACCTTTTTTCTTTAAAGCCTGCAAACCCTTAGAAGATAGATCTTTGAATTTCGTTACCCCATTTTCAGCAGCAGAACCATGTCTCTTAACTTGTGTATTTTGATTTCCCCAAAGGTGAAACATCATTTGATACACTACATGTTTATCAGTTTTTACGGTTTTCTGAGCC
>CAJCBY010000236.1 GCA_903960725.1 uncultured Cytophagaceae bacterium
CCAACACTTATTGGTTGCGAATTGAACCATCTCTTCTCGAGAATTTGGATAAGGGTCTTCAAGTAAAAAGCCTATAAAAAGTAAAACACCAAAAATTCCGACTATCCAAAGTATAGTTTTTAAAATCGGATTAAGGCCGCTTTTGGAAGCTTCAAAAGGTTGCGGTTGGCTCATAATTAGGTTTATTAGATTTTATATTCCGACTAAATTAATGTCTTAATTGCATCTCTGAAAATCAAGAAGAGAAAGACAAGTAAGCCCACAATAACTTCATTTCGATACTTTGTAAAAAATTGGCTCATATAGATAAATTAAGCTACTCGTTTTCGTCCCATTAATAAATAAACAATCCCTGCTATTGCCCCTAAGAATCCCATAAAAACAAAGGCGATTGTCCACATGATTTTCTCGTTTTTATCGATTCTTTCTGAGCGCCATACTTCGGACAAAGCAGAGACAACAAAAACCCCATTCGATACCATTCCAATGATTAAAAGTTGGTCTGCGCCAGGGAGATGTAATATCTTCATGAATGCCCCTACTAGCGACATAACTAAGCTGATGAAAAAGCTCCATGTGACAATTTTTCCTAGATTCATTGCGGGTTTTTGAAGAATTTCAAATTTATTTTTTGATAACAACTGACTTCTTAAAAGTATAAGTAGAAAGTCCCATTGTTTCCGATTCACACATAACAACAGCAAAAGTTTTGTCTTTTAAAACATAGCTAATAAATATAGCGTTTGGTAAAACATTCGCAATATCATAAGGCCCTAATTCTGTTTCGTCTAAATTATCTTTAGCATAAAGAAATAATTGCCCGTCTTGGAATGTTAGTTCTGGCTGAAGCTGACTTAATTCTCCTTGACTACTTACATTATAAGAACCAGTCATCTCATAGACCATTCCATCTGCTTTGAATGGGATTGTTGCAATGGGAATTTCATTGCAACTGAATACAATAGACAAATCGGGGTTTACCTTGATTTTCATTGTTTTTAACTTCTTCAAAACATCGGGGCTAATTTTTATGCCTTCACTTTCTCTTCTCCCTCCCATGAGCATTGAATAAGTCCCCTTCCATAAGCCCTTCATTTTATAATAATCTACCATAGTGTTAGCCCCCATAGATGCAGAAATGTCATTCAATTCATATTGACCTACAATAGATTTGAGGACTTCTTCTTTCGATTTGGTTTGAGCGTAAGTGATATTAGATAAAATCAACAGAAATAGTACGATACACTTTTTCATAGGAGTGGTATTTAGATGAAAATATTTATTGAAATTTAGGCAGATTCCATTAAAATACAAAAAAGAAACACCCACAATCAATGACAATAAATCCCCCATAAAGTATTTATCTTGTGATTCTAAACCTCTTAAAACCATGAAAAAGCTATTGTTTGCCCTTTTAACCTGTCTAGCATTCACGTCTATCGCACAAGATGGAACCATTTATCCGCTTGAAGCGCCTAAGGAGCCTAACGCAATTCCATTAAATACCGGGTCTGTAAAGGACCAACCGGCACCTGAGACGTGGTTTCGCCAGTGGGGCGATCCGATGGCACGGAATATTTCCAAAGCTACTTTGACGCCTTTCTTCCCTGAAAAGGGCAAGGCAAATGGGGCGGCTGTGATTGTGGCTCCAGGCGGGGGGTACCGTTGGCTTTCGATGGGAAATGAGGGCTGGGAGGTGGCTGAGGCTTTGGCCAAAAAAGGAATAACCGCCTTCGTTCTAAAATACCGCTTATTCCCTACCCCAGAAAAATTAGACGACTTTACGGCTTGGATGAACCGCCCACGTACTGCTCCTCAAAAGACTGACAGCACGGCAAAGAATACGAATCCAATGGCTCAAATGGATCTGTCTAATCAACTGACAGATGCTGAAGCTGCCTATGCGATGATCATCAAAAACGCTGCAACTTGGGGCGTGGATACACAGCGAATTGGCATGATTGGTTTCTCCGCCGGTGCAGGTTTAACCATGCACGCAACGCTTAATTCGAAAACAATGAAACTCGCTTTTATTGGCCCCATCTATGGTGGCATGGGTCCGGTGAAAGTTCCTGCAAACGCGCCACCCATGTTTAATGCCATCGCCTCGGATGACTTCTTGTTTAACTCACAATTTGGGGTGATTGAATCTTGGTTTAAAGCGGGCAGACCCGTGGAGTTTCACTTATACCAAAACGGTGGGCACGGTTTTGGCTTAGGCAATCCGAACAGAACGAGTAATAAATGGTTTGATGCATTTGTGCATTGGTTAGATGTGAATAAATTTTTAGTGGCAAAATAAGGCCTACAGTTACCCATGAAAAAAGAAAACATCATCACTTATTATTTCGAGAATGACGGAGATATTCCGAACAATATTCTCCCGGTAGTGATATACAAAAATGCCCTTCAATACATACCAGATAAAAACGTTGAATCTACCTTTTTACAAAATGGATGGGCAAATAATTGGCATGATATCATATTAACGGAAGACCATTTTCATAGCAACACGCATGAAGTTTTGGGTCTAAAAAGTGGACAAGCGCGCTTAATGTTGGGGGGAAGGAAAGGCGAAATTGTTAACGTGGAAATAGGGGATGTGATTATCTTGCCCGCCGGAGTGGGGCATTATTCGGTGGACAATTCCATGGATTATCAATTTGTGGGCGGATATCCGAATGGCGCAGATTGGAACCTTCATTTCTGTTTGAAAAAAGAAGATAGTCCAACTATTTTAGCAGAAATCGCGAATATTCCGCTTCCAGAGAA
>CAJCBY010000237.1 GCA_903960725.1 uncultured Cytophagaceae bacterium
CTATATTTTTCGATTTTTCGGAAATGATCGCAGACGAGGAAATCGGCTATGAGATTACGAATTTTAAAATCAACTAGGGACAAATCGAGATGGGTAAGGCCTTCTTAGGTGTGGGGCTATAGGCTTTGCAGGTAACGCATTCAGCGGTCAGTTGGCTAGCGTCTAATTTGAAAAAGAATTCGTCCCCTTCTTTCAAACTTACAGGTAAGGCGCAGGGGTTAGATAATGCGAACGCATTTTTATAGTTTTTACCGGTATCTGGATTCTTCCAAATAGATTCCACTTTCGATGTATCAATTGAACCCTCGACTAATTCAATCACATAATTATTGCATATGCCTTTAAGTGAAAGGCGACCTTTATAGCAGTTTTCTGGGAGGACTTCTTGGGATTTGCAGGCGCCTAGTAACAGGCAGAAGAGTAGTAGTAGTGGTTTCATTCCGCTAAAATAATCATTGATTTAATTACTTGTTGAGTGGGCTCGTTAATTTTTGTAAAAATACCAGAGACTTGATTTTTTGAAAATCGATGAGAGATAAATGGGGCTGCCTGAATTTTCTTATCGCGGAATAAATTCATCACGTATTCGAAGTCTTCAATGGTCGCGTTTCTACTACTCATTAACGTCGCCTCGCGTTTGTGAAATTCTGGATGCGAAAAGGAGATGGCCTGTTTTTGTAATCCGATTAAAACGTATTTACCACCATGGGACATTTTGGCAAAACCTGATTCAATCGCTTGCAGATTTCCGGTCGCATCGATGACGGCGCTGTAAGCTGCAGAAGAGCCCTCGGTAACTCCTAAATGGTCGAGACAAAATTGTAGACGAGATGAATTCGGTTCTGCGACCTCTACGGAAGCCCCTTGAATTTTTGCCAGCAAAATCGTAAAAAGACCTATGGGGCCGGCGCCCATTACAAGCACTTTTTCGCCTTTTTTTAGCGCCGCGCGGCGAAGTCCGTGGGCTGCGATGGAAAGTGGTTCTACTAGGGCTAGTTCGTCAGCTGACAGGCCTTTCCCTGGTAAAATGTAGCGATCTTCTACCACGATATATTCGCGCATTCCGCCGTCAACATGTACTCCAAAAACCTGTAGACTTTCACAACAATTCGGCTTCCCAGCCGCGCATGCATCGCACGAAGTACAGTTAAAATAGGGAATGATTGTGGCCAATTCTCCCATTTCGAATGTGTCGGATTTCACGATTTCTACAGCTAGTTCGTGGCCTAAAATACGCGGATAAGAAAAGAACGGTTGATTGCCAGCAAAGGCGTGAATGTCCGTTCCGCAGATGCCTATGTTGCGTACGCGAAGAAGGGAAAATCCCGGTGTGCGCGAAGGCATTTCTGCTTCCTGAGAAACCCAAACACCAGGCTCATTACATATCCATTGTTGCATGGGTTGAAATTAACAATTTTAATTAAAGAAGCAGGAATAAATGGGGGAATGTGGAGAGAGAAGAGATAATAGAGCATAGAGTATAGATGATTTTAAATGGTGAATGGTAAATGGTAAATGATGAATGAATCCTGCGGACTACTGACTCATTCCCTCCTGACTACTGACAACTGGATACTGTTTTATCGATAACCCCGTCCCATTTACCATTCACCATTTACCACTTACCATTTTTACTCCCATTTACAATTCACCATTTCTTCACCATTCAATTTTCCTCTTTGAAAATTGACATTCGTCATTTTTGCTAAATCCTCTCCCTTCTACCTTTGCCCCCATGCAACCGGTAAGCCTAGATTTATTGAACAAGTACAACGTAGCGATTCCGCGCTACACGAGTTATCCGACGGTACCGTTTTGGGATGAGACGATTGACAGCGAACATTGGGAACGGATGTTTGTGCGTCGTTTCGAGGAGAGCAATGAACAGGAGGGGATTAGCGTGTACATTCATTTGCCTTTTTGTGAGAAACTCTGCACTTTTTGTGGCTGTAATAAGCGCATCACGACGAATCATTCCGTGGAGGAGGAGTACATCGATGTGCTGTTGCAGGAGTGGAATTTGTACCGAAAATCGATGAGCTCTAAGCCGGTTATTCGGGAATTACATATCGGAGGCGGAACGCCTACGTTCTTTTCGCCGCAGAATTTACAGCGGATGTTGCAGGGGATTTTAGTGGATTCAGTTGTGCCAAAGATCCACGAATTCGGTTTCGAGGGTCATCCAAATAATACGA
>CAJCBY010000238.1 GCA_903960725.1 uncultured Cytophagaceae bacterium
ACACACTCGACGGAAGGAAGTCAATTAATTAAGAACTTTATTGTAGGAATCTGCGGCTGCGCTCAGACGTGGACATCGGATTCCTTTGTGGATAGAACTGTTGCAGAGCTACAGGCCAAATTAGGGAATGACAAAGTCGTCCTAGGTCTTTCTGGCGGGGTAGATAGCTCAGTCGCGGCTGTTTTATTACACCGCGCCATTGGCAAAAACCTGTATTGTATCTTCGTAGACAACGGTTTGCTTCGCAAGGACGAATTCGAACAAGTGTTAACGTCCTACAATACTTTAGGCTTAAACGTAAAAGGAGTCAACTCCAAACAGCGTTTCTACGACGCCCTTAAAGGTCTAACAGATCCAGAAGACAAGCGCAAGGCCATCGGAAAAACCTTTATCGAGGTATTCGACGAGGAGGCCCATTTAATTGAAGGCGTTTCTTGGTTAGGCCAAGGCACGATTTACCCAGATAAAATCGAATCCGTTTCCCTAAAAGGACCTAGTGCAACCATTAAATCTCACCACAACGTGGGCGGCTTGCCGGACTTCATGAAATTAAAAGTGGTAGAACCCTTAGATGCCTTGTTCAAAGATGAGGTTCGTTTAGTAGGTAAAACCCTAGGTGTGCCCAAAGACATTTTAGGCCGCCATCCTTTCCCTGGTCCAGGTTTAGGTATCCGAATTCTAGGCGATATCACACCAGAGAAAGTAGACATCCTTCAAAAAGTAGATGCCATTTTCATCAATGGCCTAAAAGAAGACGGTTTGTACGACCAAGTTTGGCAAGCAGGCGCCATCCTTTTACCTATCCAATCGGTGGGTGTGATGGGGGATGAGCGTACGTATGAGCAAGTAGTTGCTCTTCGTGCTGTTTCCAGTGTAGATGGAATGACCGCTGATTGGTGTCACCTACCATATGAATTCTTAGGTCGAATTTCGAACGAGATTATCAACAAGGTCAAAGGGGTGAATCGGGTCGTGTATGATATTTCGAGTAAGCCACCGGCGACTATTGAGTGGGAATAAATTGATTTGTGTGTTCGAAATCGTGCTGCGCAATGATTTCTTCACATCACAAATCAATTTATTTCTATGAAGAGATTGTGCTGCGCAATATTTTCTGCACCCCTTAAATAAATTTATTTCTCAAGGTTTGCGTGCTGCGCAATTTCCTTAGAGTAGAGATTGTAGAGTGTAGAGAAGAGATATAATTATAAAAAAGGGATCATAATTGATCCCTTTTTTATGCGTATAATCAAAAACATTTCTGAAATCATCGCCGAAGGCGATTCAAACTTTGAACTTTTTGCTTTGAACTTTGATATTTGATTTGTTTCTAAACCGCTGCGCGGTTTTGAAACAAATCAACGAGATAAAGCACCGTCTCCGTTGCCTTCTCCATATCCTGCACCGAAACCCATTCTTGTTTGCTGTGGAAGGCATGTTCGCCAGCGAAGATATTAGGGCACGGTAGTCCCATGAATGTCAGGCGAGAGCCATCTGTTCCGCCGCGAATGCTGGTTGTTTCGGCATTAAGGCCGGCAAGGCGCATGGCTTCCATGGCTAGGTCGATGCATTCTGGATGATCGACTAGAATTTCGTTCATGTTGCGGTATTGCTCTGTTTGGGTATAGGTTGCGGTTGAATTGGGGTATTTGCGCAAGACCATTTCGGAAATTTGTTGGATGATGAAACCGTATTCGCGCAGTTTTTCGGTGTCGAAATCGCGGATGATGAATTCGATGGTTGCTTCTTCCACGCTTCCGGAGATGTCTGTGGGGTGGATGAAGCCTTCTTTTCCTTCGGTGGTTTCGGGGCTGAGGCGGTCTTTGGGTAGGGTGTTTACTATTTCTGCGGCTATTTTGAGGGCGCTTTCCATGCG
>CAJCBY010000239.1 GCA_903960725.1 uncultured Cytophagaceae bacterium
AAGGCTAAGAATTCTTGTTGGTAGGTAATATTTGTTTTGCCTTCCTCTAGTCTTTTTTTATCAAAAATACGCTTGACTGAAAGTAATAATTGGTTTGGATTCAGTGGTTTGATTAGGTAATCTGCTATTTTAGAGCCGATGGCGTCCTCCATTAATTCCTCTTCTTCAGATTTAGTAATCATGATAACAGGGAGATTTGGTCGTATTTTTTTGATGTGTAGTAGCACTTCAAGACCTGACATTCCTGGCATATTTTCATCCAAGAATAAAATGTCGAATTTTTGTGTTTCCACTAATTCCAAGGCATCTGCCCCAGAATTAACGGTAAATACTTCATATCCTTTTCCTTCCAAAAACAAGATATAGGGTTTCAATAAATCAATCTCATCGTCTGCCCAAAGTATTTTATATGTCATCTCTTTTTTATTTACCATTCAAGACTAAAATTAGCTAATTTTACAACGTCATCCACGTTAATACATGTTAATAGATTCCCCCGTTCATTTGACCGAATCCGCAATTGAGAATTTGCGTTTGCTGAAGTTTCCAGAGCCTTTTTTGCGTGTTGGAATGCGCGGAGGTACTTGTGGGGGGTCGTTTGTATTAGGATTTGATTCTAAAACTGAGAATGACGAAGAGTATTTAATTGAAAATATACCTGTCATTATTGATCGAAGAGAATTACTTTTTGTGCTAGGTACTGAAATTTCTTATGAAGTTCAGGGAAATGGTTTTTTTCTACATAAACCCGCTAAATCATGAAATTTGCTGCTATTGATATCGGTTCAAATGCCGCTCGTCTTCAAATATCGAGTGTATTAGAAAATGACGGTGTGATTAGTTTTAAGCGTATTGAATACGTTCGCTTTGCTCTTCGCCTTGGTCATGACGTATTTAGTGATGGTTCCATTTCTCCTGAATCGGAAGTTCGAATCTTTAAGTTGTTGCATGCATACAAGTTATTGATGGATTTACATGAGGTGAAGGATTATGCTATTTGTGCAACCTCAGCGATGCGAGAAGCGGCTAATTCAACAGAGATCATTACGCGCATACACAAGATTTTGGATATGAAAATTCAATTAATTGATGGAAGCAGAGAAGCTGAATTGATTAATGATGTTGTCGTACAATCCCTGCATCCGAAGAAAAATTATTTGCATATCGATGTGGGTGGTGGAAGTACGGAATTGAATATTTACCGAAATAGGGAGAAGTTAGCTTCGAAATCCTTCAAAATTGGTTCTGTACGTTTATTAGAAGGTACAGAGAAAGAGGGGGATTGGGAGAAGATGCGCAATTGGATTTCACAACAAAAGGGATTGGTTGCTGGAGAAATTGAGGCAATTGGTACGGGAGGTAATATTGCCAAATTGTTTAATTTAGCTAAGCCTGCTTCAGACGAAAAATCCATGACTTTTGATACCTTATTTGAAATGGCTGCCTATGTAGGATCCTTTTCATTTGAAGATCGCGTTCATAAATTACGCTTGAACACGGACCGTGCAGACGTCATTGTTCCAGCGGCTTCTATTTACTTGACAGCCATGGAATTAGGTGGATGTAAAACAATCTTAGTGCCTGATTTGGGATTGAAAGATGGGATTTTACAAATGTTATACGATCGTTATCTGAATCGCAAGAAATAACTATTTCTCCACTCTGTAGACTAAACCCATCGATAAAACTTGCGAAAATTGCCAGTTAGGGTCTTGGTCATAATCTCGGAATAATACAATCTGAAGATTAGTACTGACGTATTTATTGACTTTCATGGTCACGTTTGCATCTAATCGGTGCACAATACTATTTGACTTATTCAATCTAAAATAGTCGATTAAGGCAGAATACCTGGCTTTTACGTTGATGTTTTCCCACACATCTTTGTCTATATTCACCAGGTATTGAAACACAAATTGATTTCGGATATTATCTCCCGGTTTTTCTAGACCATAGAGTCCTGCTCTTGAAATGGCTTCGTCGAAGACAAATGTCTGTCGTAAACTTCCTAAACCAATTCGTGTATAAAATGATTTGTCCGGGTGGTATTCTAAACCCATCGAGGAAGTCAAATAGGCGGGAGCAAATAAACTTGAAATTAGCGAATCTACTGGAACTCCTGCCTTATTTTTTTTGCCGTATTCAAAGCCATTGAAGAATTGTGTCTGAAAGTTAGTGGATCCATAAAAGTCCCATTTAGGACTAATTCGGTAACCGGCTTTGAATTCGTAGGCAATTCGGTCAATATTTTTGCGGAGACTTTGACTCCTGTTTTGGAGAAATCCTACTTGTAGATTAAGGTCTGAATTAAGGCGCCAAGAGGCATTAGAAACATTTGCGGTATGATTTAGATACCAGCCAATAGCTAATGTATTTGTTCCTCCACCTTTCCAGTTATCGCTGAAACTGGATTGATTCATATTGATGCCTGAAGTCATCACTTGTTTCCATTTATTAGCCGTCGAATCTGCTTTCGATTCCCCTAATACGGGGCTAAATGCAGATAAAAAGAGCAGAATAAAGGCTGAAAAAAACTTCATTTGACAAAGGTACAAAAAACCTGAAAGAATGGCCTATTTTCCAATGGATAAACGTATTTGTCCTGAAAACACCTCTAAAGGCGCTAATTCGAGTAGGCCGTCGCCCGTATTAAAGGCATCCGTATTCGCAGTCATTGGCTCGATAGCCACCGAAGTAAAACCCTCCGGTTGAAAAACGACTAAGAAGGGGAATTGCTCGGACGATTGTTCTAGATAAAGTGAACGTTGGTGTTTCTGGTCGATAAACTCCGTGATATGTTTCGCATAAGGCTCCAGTCTAAACACGTGGTCTACTTTTTCTTGGCTAAAAATAAACTTCGTTTGTCCATTAAGGTTCTCCTCTTTCAGCGGAATCATTTGGGAGTCTGAAATAAAGCGGCTGATAGGATGAAATTTGATAGCTAAATCCTCCACGGATGTATCTGGAAAACAAAAATAAGGATGCCATCCACAAGCAAAAGGCATCGAAGTGGGCCCAGTATTTTTTGCTTCAAAGGTAATTTGTAGGCCACCTTCATTAAGTAATATATAGGTATAGCGGAAAGTGAATGGAAATGGATAATTAGG
>CAJCBY010000240.1 GCA_903960725.1 uncultured Cytophagaceae bacterium
ACAAGAATAAACTTGTGTTGAAGAAAACACGTTGGTATGCGATGAAAACTAATTTTACGGGTACACTTATTCCCCAAACAGAAGAGGGAATTGAGAAAGTGGAGTGGATGAACGAAAAAAAGCAAATACAAGCTCTAACGAATACCTATTCCTCTATTCGGTACGTGATCGAAAAATTCAGAAAACTAGTCTAACGTATAGGGCAAATATTGGTCTACCGGACTTCCATAGCGATGTAAATCACGGATAATGGTAGAACTGATCGGTGCTAAATGGGGCGAGGTAATTAAAAATACCGTCTCTAATTCATTGTGAATGTGTCTATTCACCTGAGAGATGGAGTTTTCATATTCGAAGTCCGTCGTATTGCGCAATCCTCTAATAATAAATTTAGCTCCATATTCATGTGCGACATTGGCTGTTAAATTTTGGTAGGTTACTACACTAACGGGTTTTCCTTCAAAAGTCTTGCGAATGTATTCCTCCATTTTTTCTAAAGGAAAATAACGGGATTTGGAGGAGTTTTGGCCTATCCCAATAATGACTTCATCAAATAAGGCCAAAGCTCTTAGGACAATATCCTCATGACCTTTTGTAAAAGGATCAAATGAACCAGGAAAAAATGCTTTTTTAGTGTGAGGCATAAGGTATTTGATAAAGTTCAGCATCAGGTATTATCTGTGAACCCGCCGCTAATATTGGTGGGAACAAGGACCAATTCAATGAGAATGCGTCCCGAATAGATTGCAAGTAAAAGGCTAATTCGATAGGAGAATCAAAAGGAAATACGTTAGCTAATTGCAATTTATTCCCTTGGTACAAGCTAGCAAAAGTTAATTTTCCCTGAATAAATAGGTTTAATTGCTGGTCGTTCCGATGCAAACAATGAGCTAAAGTATGTGTATAGGTGATTTTTGCAAAGGGGAAATGAGCAGAAATGTGGTCTTTCCAGTCACTGGGGACTAAAAAAACTAAATTAGCACCTTCCTCCGATATGTTTTGTAAATGAATTTCTTTCCCTACTAAGGCATGTTCTCCTAACGCTTTTTCTAAGAATCCTAAGCGGTATGTGGGAGAATCAAAATCTTGGGGAATCAACAAGAAATACTCGTTTGAGATTTCAATCTCTACGGATTTAATACGGGGATCTTTTTTCGGATGAGCCTGCAATTGCTCCCGGAAATTCTCCGCATCAAGTCGGAGATGTAAGGTTTCGGCCGAATTTGTAGGTTCCATAGTCTTTACTTCGCTTCGAAATTGCAAAAAAAATATGATAATCGGTGCCAAAATTAGTAATTTTGCACCCTATTTAATCCAGCTCCTATGTTGCAAGTATCTAATGTGTCCCTACGTTTTGGGAAAAGAGTTCTTTTTGAGGAAGTTAATATCAAATTTACCGAAGGTAACTGCTATGGTTTAATCGGTGCTAATGGCGCAGGTAAATCAACCTTTTTAAAAATCTTATCTGGTGAGATTGAATCTCAAACAGGTTCTGTTTCGATGAACCCAGGTGAGCGTATGTCGATTTTGAAGCAAAATCACTTTGAATACGAAGAGGTTCAGGTGTTGCAAACGGTGATTATGGGAAATAAGCGCCTGTATGACATCATGTTAGAAAAGGATGCGATTTACTTGAAAGAAGACTTCACAGAGGCAGATGGAAACAAAGCGGCGGATTTAGAAGCAGAATTTGCTGAATTAAATGGATGGGAAGCGGAGTCGGAGGCTGGTTCTTTGTTAGGTGGCCTAGGTATTTCAGCAGATCTCCATTACACGTTATTGAAAGATTTAAATGGATCGGATAAAGTAAAGGTTTTACTAGCTCAAGCTTTATTTGGCAATCCTGATATTTTACTATTAGATGAGCCAACGAATAACTTGGATATTGATTCTATTTTATGGTTAGAAGGGTATTTGATGAACTTTAAGAATACGGTAATTGTGGTTTCTCACGATCGTCACTTCTTAGATAATGTGTGTACGCATATTGCTGACTTAGATTTTGGTAAAATTCAATTATACGGTGGTACCTATACATTCTGGTACGAGTCGTCTCAATTAGCCGCTCGTCAACGTACGGATCAGAATAAAAAGACCGACGAAAAACGGAAGGAATTAGAGGAGTTTATTCGTCGATTCTCTGCAAACGTAGCGAAGTCGAAACAAGCGACATCTCGTCAAAAAATGTTAGATAAATTGCAAGTAGATGACATCAAGCCATCATCTCGTAAATATCCGTTCATTAATTTTAAGCCAGAGCGCGAGGCAGGGGATCAATTGTTAAGTGTTGTAAATCTTTCGGCGAAAACAGACGATGGAACTCCCTTATTCACTAATTTATCTTTCACAATTAATAAAGGGGATAAAGTAGCGCTTTTAGCCAAGGATTCTTTGGCAATCACTGCCTTATTAGACATTCTAGCAGGGGAGAACACGAATTTCACAGGAGAATTCAATTGGGGAGTAACAACGACTCAGACGTATTTGCCTAATGATAATGCCAAATACTTCGAAGATGATTCCATGAATCTAGTGGATTGGTTACGTCAATACTCAGTAGAGAAAGATGAAAGCTTCATTCGTGGCTTCTTAGGTCGTATGTTATTCTCAGGGGATGAGGCATTGAAAAAATGTACAGTTATCTCTGGAGGGGAAAAACAACGTTGTATGTTCTCACGCATGATGTTGTCAGGAGCAAATGTGCTGTTATTTGACGAGCCTACGAATCACTTGGACTTAGAATCAATCACTGCGTTGAATAACGGTATGATTGAATTCCCTGGTACCATGCTTTTCACCTGCCATGATCACCAGTTAACAGATACAGTGGCAAATCGTGTCATTGAAATTGGAGCTAAAGGTCAATTAGATAAGTTAATGACTTATGATGAGTTCATTACTGACCCATCGGTGAAAGCGCAAAGAGCCGCTCTCTAAAAAGAAACAATAAAAAAGGCCAGCACTTTCGCGCTGGCCTTTTTTATATACATCTATATCAACTTACAATATAAATCTAGTCGATAAGAAATTCGATTGTTGGTTCTCAACGATCGCATTTACGATGTCTTTATTCGATTGCGTCGCTTTTGTTGCTACTACAGTACGAATTGAGAACGAGCGTAAAGCTGCTGTTACTGAAAGCGTTCCTTCTGCAGAATCCTTACGGCCTGTGAAAGGGAACGAATCTGGTCCACGTTGACATTGTGCATTGATATTCACACGGGAAACTTGGTTCACTGTTGCATCAATTAACTCGGAGATTTGGTTCACATCTGTACCAAAAATCGCTACTTGTTGACCGTGAGATGATTCATGAATATAATCGATTGGCTCATCTAAGCTTTCGAATGGAACAACAGGTACCACTGGACCAAATTGCTCTTCATGCCAAACCTTCATCTTGCTATTCACTGGGTATAATAAAGCAGGGAAGAAGATCGATTTAAAGTTCTCACCGCCATGTTCGTTCATCACTTTAGCACCATGCAACTTCGCGTCTTCAATCAATTCTGTTAAATAAGCAGGCTTGTTCGGCTCGGGAAGAGGAGTAATTTGAACACCAGGTTCCCACATCATTCCTAATTTTAGTGCTTCGATTTTCTTCGCTAATCCTTCATTGAATTTATCTGCTAAGGATTTGTGTACGAAAATGATTTTCACCGCTGTACAACGTTGTCCGTTGAAAGAAAGTGATCCTAGTAAACATTCGTTAATAGCCGAATCTAAATCTGCACTTTCTGTCACAATCGCTGCGTTCTTTGCGTCTAAACCTAAAATGGCACGTAAACGATTCACCTTCGGGTGCATTTTCTTTAATTTATCCGCTACTTTAGAAGAACCAATTAAAGTCAATACATCGATTTTACCTGATTCCATTAACTGAGGGATGATCGAATTTCCACGACCATAAAGTGTGTTGATTACACCCGCTGGGAATGAATCCTTGAACGCCTCAAGTAAAGGGTAGTGTAATAATGTACCGTGCTTGGGTGGTTTGAATAAAACGATATTTCCCATGATTAAGGCTGGGATAAGTGTGGTAAAGGTTTCATTCAACGGGTAGTTGAATGGTCCCATACAAAGTACCACGCCTAAAGGAGAACGTCTTACTTGACCGATAATTCCTTCTTCGATTAAGAAAGTAGAGGAGTTGCGGTCGATATCTTTTAATGCACCGATAGTATCGTAAATGTATTGAACGGTACGGTCGAATTCTTTTTGTGAGTCCCCGAGTGATTTGCCGATTTCCCACATCAATAACTTAACTACTTCGTCGCGCTTTTGAATCATCTTTTGAGTGAACTTCTCCACACATTCGATTCTTTGTGCTACTGTCATAGATGGCCATTCGCCACGGCCATTTGAATAAGCCTTTACGCCAGCATACAAAACTTCCATGGCATCTGCTGCATCCGTGATAGGATAAGAACCAATCCGTTTTTGTTCGAAACCTTTATCTGTTTTAATATAGATTGGAGACCAAACGTCTTGCGTTTTACCTTTCCATTGACGCATCTCACCATTGACTAAATATTCTTTTTGTTCAATAGGATGCGTTAGATCGTATGCTGACGGGATTTTGTCCGCGGATGGGAATAAGTTTTGTAGATTACTATCTGCCATTTGATTGCGTTTTTATTTTTACAAATTTCTGTATTATGTGCTTGTTAACTAATTGAAGGAATCAAATGTTTAAAAAGTACAATGTTTTTCTGGTTATTTACAAAAATAAAGACAATAATTGCTATATTTTACTCCTTTTTTAAAGGATATTTTCTACGAATCTTATTGATAATGAACTTGTTCTGTTCAGTAAAGCTGGATGGATGTAACTGATTGAAAGACTCAGACCAGCTTTGAAACAAAAGGGGCTCTGAAGCCTGAAATTGGGATGAGCAGATATTTTTCTGAGTTAGGTATTCGCTAAATTCCATAAGTCCAATTTTTTTTATTCTTCCATAGTAGTAGAAAGGCTAGTAAAGATAGTATTCCTGCGAATAAAAACGGAATGGGAATATGAGCAGGTATTCCTTGGTAAATCTCTCCAGCGACATAGGCGCCAAGGCCAATCCCTGCCTCTAAAGCAATATACATAGTTGCCATGGCTCTTCCCATGTGGTTTCGATCTCCTAGATCATTCGTCCAGGCGGCTAAGGTAGGTGTATTGAATCCCCAAGCAATCCCATAAATGATGGCAGAGGCAATTAAAAGGTAGGAATTAGCAGAAAATACTAATAAAAACATCGAAATACTAAGCATAAAGCAGCCAAAAATCAATACCGGAATACGACCATATTGATCTGATGCTTTGGAAAAAAAGACGCGGATGACAATGGACGAAATAGTGTAAATGGTAAAATACAAGCCTTTGTTTGACCAGCCTATCATTTTAGACGTGTCTGGAATTAGGGTAATCATCGCTCCTGCAGAAAATGAGACGAATAACATGATCCAAAATACGGGTACTACTTTAGGCTCAAATACATCTTTCCACCCAATGCGAAAAAGAGATAAGCTTAGTTTGGATTTCATCGCTTTAGGTAGTGTCTCTTTCATTCTACTCAGAATGACGATAGAGGCCAAAGCAAAGACAGACGAAAGGTAGAACATTTGGTCTAATCCATATTCTGATGCAAAGAAACTGCCGATGGCTGGGCCAATGGACATTCCTGTCGCTGTAAAGATTCCTAAACTCCCTTGGGCTTCCCCTCTGCGATCTTCTGGAATAACGTCAGCCACATAAGCTGCCGTTGCCGTTGGTTTTGTTCCCGTAGACATTCCATGAATAAAGCGAAGGAATAAAAATCCCTGAACGGTGTGCAAAAGGGGGTAAAGACCACCACAGATAAAGCAAACTAATGAACCGAAGGCCATCACGGGTATTCTACCCACATGATCGGTTAATTTTCCGGAGAATGGTCTAGAAATGCCGGCAGCTAATGTGAATAAAGCAATGGTATAGCCGATATACTCTTTACCACCTAAACCAGCGAGATAATCAGGTAATTCTGGAATGATCATCGAAAAACTCGCTGAAAACAAGAAATTACTCAGGCAAAGTAAAAAGAACGATAAGGTATACAGTGACGGCTTCGCGGATGACATTTATAGATCTTCCTCTAAAATGGTACTAATTTCTTTTTTATTTAATCCCATTAAAAAGGCTGGAAGCAGAATAAGGTTGCAAATCATAGCCATTAATAACGTCACAGAAACTAATATGCCTAAAGCCTGTGTGCCTTTAAAGGTGGATGCCGTGAAGATGAAGAACCCAAAAAACAAGATCATCGCCGTGTAAAACATGGAAACCCCGGTCTTTAAAATGGTCGTTTGCACGGCTTTCTGGATGTTTTGGTTATTTTTTGCCCATTCTTCTTTGTAGCGTGTTAAGAAATAAATCGTTCCATCACTCGAAATTCCGAAGGCGATAGAGAATATTAAAATGGTACTTGGCTTCAAGGCAATCCCAAAATAACCCATTAAGCCCGCTGTAATAATCAAGGGGATTAAACTGGGTAGGGTAGAGATTAAAACCATTTTCCAAGATCTAAAAAGCAATGCCATCAAAATACAAATCAATATAATCGCCGTGATAGTACTCTCGATGAGGTTTACTTGCAAGTAGGCTGTTTGGAATGCATA
Source organism: uncultured Cytophagaceae bacterium (assembly GCA_903960725.1). GTDB lineage: Bacteria > Bacteroidota > Bacteroidia > Cytophagales > Spirosomataceae > Aquirufa. The sequence continues at coordinate 6,643 of CAJCBY010000240.1, forward strand.
GATGACAGAATTACCAGTCACATCAGCTTGATAACCTCGTTTATCGCCTTTAGGTACTAATTCACCTGTCTCCACATCTGTTCGGAAGATACTATCGATGGTAGGCTGAATTTCATCGAATAACTGTTTTGTGCGAACAGTTCCGGCATCTTTCATTTGGAAACTGATGCGTGTAAATCGTTTGTCTGCGTCAATAAAGCCCGCAAAAAGATTGTTATTCTTTCCGTCTAGGCTCGATTGAAAGTCCTTTAGCTTGGCTAATTCATCGATTCCAGGTAAAGCGAAATACTTAGGATCTCCGCCACGATAGACCTGGTATAAGTATTTGGTGGCCGTTAAAATGGAAAGACCTTGAGTGAATTCAGGATACTTAGCCAGTAACTTTTCGGTTCGTTTTATTTTTGCCAAAAGCTCCGGAGTCAATGCCCTCCCTTTCTCATACGCATCGATATTAATCTCAAATGGCATAACCCCTTTGAATCGATCCTCCACAAACTTTAAGTCGGTATAAATCGCATTATCACGCGGTAAATCATCTACAATGTAACCTACTGCCTGTATTTTACTCAATCCATAGAGAGAGATAATCAATACAATCGAAATGAAACCATAAATGAACTTCCGGTGATGTAACACCCAAACATCTACCTTATTCAAGAATTTATTCACTCTCACCGACTCAAAATGGGCTAAATCTTTCTTTTGTGGCGGAGCTAAGAAACTAAAGAAAATGGGAATTAACACGAGTGAAACAAAGAAGGTAATCATGACATTTAAGGCAGCCACAATTCCGAATTCGACTAACAAGGCTGAACCCGTAAAGGCAAAAACCCCAAAACCAATTGAAGTAGTCAAATTAGCTAAAAACAATGTCCTTCCCACGGTAGAGGCACTTTCGACTAATGAATCCTCTTTTGATTTACCCGATAAATACGTTTCGTGGTACTTGTTTAATAAGAAAATAACATTCGGAATTCCGATCACAACAATTAGCGGGGGAATTAATCCAGACAATAGCGTAATCTTAAATCCGAAGAAAACGATAGTTGCTAAAGAGGCCACAATCCCCACTAAAACGACGATATTAGCAAAAAATACAACTTTAAAGGATCGGAAGAAGAACAATAAAATAAGGGATGTTACTAAGATGGCTAAGCCTAAGAATAGACTTAATTCCTTCGTTACTTGGGACGTATATTCGGTTCGAATGAAAGGCATACCTGTCATATGTACCGAATGCTTCATTTTTGCTTGGTATTGCTCGCCTAATGCTTTGATTTTTTTGACAAGCGTAATCCTGCTTTTGTCATTAATTACCTTTTGATCGAGGGTAATTAGAATCAGATGGGTTTTTAAATCCTCCGTAAATAGGAAGTTTTTAAAGATGGGTAGTCTATCTAATTTGGACTTAAATTCAGTAAGAATAGGTTGATTAAGTGCCAAAGACGAATCAAGCAGCATTCTCGTCTTGAACTTCTTCTCTGTGGAATCAATGTATAATTCTGGTAATGTCGCAAGAGAAAGCACATTTTTGATACCCCCTTGCTTTTTTATTTCATTACTTAAATCGCGCCAAGCTTGAAATTCTGAAGGAGTAAAAATTTGCTCATTTTCTACGGCCAGTACCATAACAGCCCCATCTTCACCGTATTTCTTTTTGAATCCTTCGTACAACTGAAAACGCTCATCTGTTTTGGGCAGAATTTTAGCTAGTTCGTAGCTTAATTGTATTTGGCTAGCTTTAAAACCTAAACCAATCGTCAGCAAAAAGATGAATCCTAATAAGGGAAACTTAAATTGAAGGATGCTTTTGGCTATCCAATTCCAAGCGTTTTTCATAGATTATTTCAGTAAGACCTCAGCTAATAATAAATCCTCCGGTGTGGTAATTTTTATATTTTTATAAGATCCTTCTACTAGATTTATGTGTATGCCTAAAGCTTCTACAACCCGTGCATCGTCTGTAAATTCATCCGAATACGTTTGTTTAAATGCCTCTTTTAAGTCTTTTGTGGAAAAAATTTGAGGAGTCTGAATCAGCCGAATCGACTCCCGGTTTACGTGTTGGAAACTTTTTTTCACATCGGAATAATTCCGAACGGAATCCTTTGAAGCCACGGCTAAAACCGCATTGCCTTTTTCTGCAGCTGCCTGAAAACTTGAGCTGATCAAAAATGG